>PKUM01000330.1 GCA_002868855.1 Chromatiales bacterium
CGGCGTGTCTTCGGCCAGGTACCAGAGCATGGCGTTCGACTCCGCCAGTACTTCGCCGTTGGGCAGTTTCAACGTGGGTACCTTGCCATTCGGATTGAGCAGCAGAAACTCGGGCGTGCGGGTTTCATTGGCCTGCGTGTCGACCGTCACCCGCTCGAACCGCAACCGGAGTTGATGCATCAGAAGCCGGGGCTTGTAACAGTTTCCGGAAGGTGGATATTCATACAACGTGTACATGCGAATTTCACTCACTGAGGAGGATGTCGGAAGATGGGTCGACCGCACCGAATTCATCTTCGGGTGCGCGCCTGTTACGAGCTTGCATCCCGGTCAGCCAATCCCCGCCTGCGGCTTGGTGTCTTCAATGCTGGCCTGGGTATATTGAGACCAGGCCCTGTTTTCATTTACCAGGAGACTTTCCACGCGCTGGACGAAAAGACGGAAAGCATCTTCCTCGTGGTACGGATCGGCGCGCGTGAGATACAGAAACTTTTCATACTTGAGCGATTCGCAGGTTTTCCTGTATTCCGTCCAGTTTTCCTGAAACTGATTCAGGCCTATCGCGGCCGAGATGACCGCAATTGAAGCACCCAGGACAGCGACCACGAAGGCCACCGGAAACGGGTCGCTGGCAAAGCCGGCTATCACCGGTATTGCCGCGGCGGCGACGATTTCGGTTCCCCTGAGACGTTTGAACCAGTGCTGGGCCGACCGGCTCTTCCTGTCGTACCAGTCAATTTGTTCGTCAACTCTGGATGCGATGTACTCGTCTTCATTCATCGGCATATCCTTCGCTTTGCAATGATTTTGGAAAACAGACTACTCGTGCCGTCGCGGCGCAGCCAGGCGCGCGATGTGCATTCTGGCTGAGCCCATTCGCCTGAATTGCATCGCTTGCCATTCGAACGAGTCAGAATTCACGACGGCATAGGCCGAGGCCGCGGAGCTGAACGCCTTGCGGCACATTTAACAGTGGCATGAGCGCGCATCGCGCAGTTTCCCATCGGCCTGGTACCTGATGGCACCGCAAAAGCACGAACCGTTGATGGTCACTACCGGCCCTCCTGTTCTAATTCTTCGCAGCCGGGCAGATGATCTTCCAATCCTGCTTCATGTCCACAACCGTCCAGCCTTTCGCCATGGCTCCGTCCGCCCGACTGCGTCCGATCTGCCTATCGGCTGCCTCGACTGCCACTCCTGACCCTGAAGATTGATGTTATCAACCAGTAGTCGTAGTGACGGCGATAAATTGAACTTTCAGCCCTGCAATGCCTGTTCGCAGGAGCTCTTTGTTTTCTTGTTTTCGTACATTGCCGAATCGCCATCTTCTATCAGTGCTTCAATCGAATGATGTTTGCCGGGCTCAAAGTCGACGATGCCGCAGGAGAACGCAATGTGATAACCCGGATCCCGGGTGTGAAAGTACTCAGTCAGAATGTGTCGCAGCCGGTCTACGATGCCCGCAGCGGTATCCGCGGATGCGTTGATAAACAATATGACGAACTCGTCGCCTCCCAGTCGCGCAAAAAGATCCGAGTCCCGGCATACGGTACTTGTCTGATCGGCAAAAACGGTTAATGCACTATCGCCTTCCGCATGTCCGAAGGTGTCGTTGATGCGTTTGAATTTGTCCAGATCCAGATATGCCAGTGACGCGGGAATTCGCTGCCGGGCGCAGAGATTCAGGCTGTGCTGGCCGACCATCACAAAACCTCTGCGGTTGAGAATATTTGTCAGCTCGTCCAGGGTGGCGAGGTGCGTTGCCGCCAGTTCGCGTTCGGCGGTTGCAGCCAGGTCCTTCAGAGCCTCCAGGTCTTCGTTGGACAGACTTCTTGGTTTCCGGTCAATAATGCAAAGCGTTCCGAGCCGGCTGCCATCGGTAAATCTCAATGGGCAACCGGCATAGAAGCGAATATTCGGTTCGTCCGTTACCAGGGGATTGTCAGCAAAACGTTCATCCGTTGTTGCATCGTTGATAATAAATATCTCGTCACCGAGAATCGCATGCCCGCAAAATGAAATGTCACGCGGTGTTTCGCTAACGCTCAGCCCTATGCAGGACTTGAACCACTGGCGCTCTTCGTCCACCAGGCTGACAATCGCAATTGGCACGTCGAACATACGCTTCGCCATGCGTGTCAGGCGATCAAAGCGCTCTTCAGGGGAAGTGTCCAGAACTCTGAGCGATCTGAGGGTCTTAAGCCGAACTTCTTCATCCAGTGGGATGTCAGGCTTTTTCATTAATTGTTCCCGCGCGTAACTTTGTTGGGTTTTTTGACAAATGTCCGGTGCCGGCCACTGGCTGCAAATTGGCACGCCTCAGGCTGCTTGATCTCTGATCTGCTGGAGGTAGTGGCGTGGAAAATTCAACCTGGCCGCCAGTTCGAGCAAGGCACTTGCATATTGAGCATTGGTTCCCTGCAGTTTGCTCTCCGGAAGGATATAACAGACCGCCGCTTCGTGCGTACCGTCTGCCAATGCCACCGAAACGATTTCCGCCTCGTAGTCGGCTACGGTTTCCTCCGAATACAGTGCCGTTACGTCCGCGGCTCCGATCGTCATGAGAACACCGTAAACTTTGTGGTTTTTATCCTGCACCAGTGTCGCCCGGCTGCCTATGCGCAATACGTAACCGTCGACATGCCCGGCCAACGCCCGTGACGGCCGGATCCCCTTTGCGGCGAGCAGCGTTTGGTCCATGAAGAGACCATAAAAAAATACTGCCAGCTGTTCGGTGTTCATCTTCCCCCCAGATCGCCGTGCTCATTGTTACGTCCCGTCCGATGCCTCGGATTCAGGCAGCGAAGACCGCTTAGGGGCTGCCGTGCCACGAAGGTGTCGCGGCTGCTGGCTCACGATTTGTCATCCTGAAAAACGAAAAAGATTTCCGTTGCCATCAGATTTTGCGTTCCAGCGAAAAACGAATCGCCAATTACGCCTTGATAACTGGCTCGGCTAAAGCGTTCGGCGCCAATAGTCGAGGTTGATTGAGTTGTTACATGCCATTTTCCACATTCCGGTTTCTCAGGTACGCATGGGCAATAATCGCAATTGGAATCGAGACAACGGCCACTGGCCAAAACCAACTGAACCAGGTTTGAAACACGATAGGCCAGTTTGACGCCGACCGGGTTCGAAATATCCCGCCCGGGTTACTGTACCAGTCCATGGCCGTGGGAACAGCGGCCGCAAAAAATGCGACGACAACTCCAATGGCCACGCCCGCATAGACTGATTTGATTCTGATTTCATTGGCAGCTGTCATTCAACGCCTCGGCTTGGGTTTGAGTTCCGCCGTCACCGGCCGCGAAACGGTTGGGAGGGGCGCTATGTTCCGCGAACCGCCTGAACGACGGGGCATTGACTCAATTCTCTTTCTTCCCGGAGTTTCAATTCGTTGCGGGACTGGTGTGCGCGATTTTCCGTACATCGGCCAGGGCAGCCGGCTGCACATGGCTGGAATCGATGGGGCGACTTGCTTGCACTCCTCCGGCTATCTATCCGACAGATGTTCGAGGTTTCCGGCGTAGCTTCACCTTGTTGTCCTGAAGCCATTGCTCCAAACCAGTGCCCGGTAGCAAGGTCCAATGGTATCGGCACACTCAGAGGAGTGTACTGCGAGCAAGAGCACTTTCTGCCCATCTACATCGACAACTCGCCACTTGTGTGCCAGGTACTCGTATTTCTTCCCATCAACCAGTACCCATAACAACGTTCCACCGGAGCCGCCCCACATGGACACCGATGTTGAGCATGAGAACTGGGATGCGTCCACAATCTCTTCCGGTCTGCCATCGCCCGTGAAGTCGTGAAATGTGATCGCCCGTTCCGTCGCATCGAATCTACCGCCCTCGAAACTTTCACATTCGCTTTTGGCCTTCTCGACTATCTCTGCTGCAATGGTCGCATGCTCGCCACCCATTACGGTTGAGGAGAAACATAGAAGAACGATGTTGACAAAGAAAAGGGCTCTCATCTCGAATTGATCCTATGAGTAAATGTCGATTATCGGCCTGTTAAGCGTCAGCTCGATCATGGATTTCCAACGCCCCGCGGGCCAATGACAGACCGGTCGTCGCGCGGCGTGCCCGGGCCGTCGGATTGTAACCCTCATTTCAGGAAACACCGCGTTTGGCGCAAAATGAAAGCATGCCGCACTCGCTACCGTATCGTCTCGGATTGCCCGCCTGGGCTTTTGCCGGCTGGCGCGGCCGTTATTTCACAGACCGGCCGTCGCAGCTGGCGAGCTATGCGCGGGTGTTCAACGCGGTCGAGGGCAACACGACGTTCTATCGCACGCCCGATGCCGCCACGGTCACGCGCTGGCGCGAGGCGGTGACCGCAACCGATTTCCGTTTCTGTTTCAAGCTCCCGCGTACGGTTACCCACGAACGCACTCCCGATCTCGCGGAACTGGACCGCTTCCTGAAAGCGATTGCGCCGATGGGGCAACACCTCGGGCCGTTGTTGCTGCAGTTCCCGGCGTCGGTCGGACCGCAGCAGCTGGCATTGCTGGACACGCTGTTTTCGCGGATCCCGGGCGACTGGCGCGGTGTTGTGGAGGTCCGCCACCGTGGGTTTTTCGACGACCCGGAACCGCTCGCGACATTGCTCGAGCGTTACGGCTTCGGTCGCGCCATGCTCGACTCGCGCCCGCTTTATCGCGGTGACACTTCGCACTCGGAAGTTGCCGCGGCACTGCACGAGAAACCCGATCTTCCGTTGCTGCCGGAGGTGTACAACAGCCTCGCATTCGTGCGCCTGGTGCTGCACCCGAACCCGGAGTTCAACGATCTCTACATCGCTGAATGGGCAAAGCGGGTTGCTGCCTGGCTCGAGGCGGGTCACGAAACGTTCATGACGATCCATTGCCCGAACAACCTGCATTGCCCGCCGTTCGCGCTGCAGTTCAACGAGGCGTTGCGGATTCGCCAGGCCGCGGTGCCGCCGTTGCCGGCCTGGCAGGTTCCGCAGCAGGGTTCCCTGATCTGATTTTGTTGCGGCGCATTGCCGCATGCGTAACGAATTCGACGTACCGTTTGCGTTGCTGCGTATCTCTCGCGGGCCTTTTTGACAATGACCTGACCGCTGCCTAAGGTCGAATCGGGATATCCATTGGCGTTGTGCCGATTGGTCGGGCAAACATTTCATAGGGATGGGAGACGCAATGAATCGTTATGCATCGAAATTTCTGATGTTCGTTCTCTGTACAACCGCGCCGGTGATGACGGCGAGCGCACAAACCGACGACGCAAGAATCCGCATGCTCGAGGAACAGCTCGCGCGCCAGCAGGCAATGATGGAGCAACAACAGCAGACTCTGCGGTCGATGGCAAACGAGTTGCAGGCGCTGAAAACCGGTGCTCCGCCACCGGCCGCGAAGATGCAGCCGCCGCCACCCGACGACATCGAGGAATCGGGAGACGGAATGGAACCGGACTGGGATACCGATGCGTTTTCAGTCAACTACTACGGCCACATCCAGATTGACAATATCTACGATTTCAAACGCGTCGAACCTGACTACAATTCAACGCTGCGACCATCGACGATCCCGACCCAGAGCGGTGAATTCGGCGATAACGGCGAGACCATCATCAGCGTCAAGCAGACCCAGCTCGGTTTCAAAGGCGAGCTGGCGACGCCGCTGGGGCAGGTGACGTCATGGTTCGAGTTCGATCTCTTCGGTACCGGCTCGGATGCCGGCAAAACGACGTTCAGTATCCGTCATGCATGGGTGGAACTCGGTGGGTTGGGATTTGGCCAGACCAACAGCAACTTCATGGACATCTCCATCTTCCCCAACGTGGTCGACTGGTGGGGGCCGTCCGGAATGGTGTTCAACCGCAACCCGCAACTGCGGTTCACTTACCCGGTCGTCGATTCGAGTTTCGCGATAGCGCTCGAGAAGCCCAACGGCAGTTTCAACGCTGGCATATTTGGCGAAGTGTCACCCGAGTTCGGCGATGCTGCCAATGCCACGACGCCATTGCCTGACCTGACCGCACATTACCGCAGCGTCCATGACTGGGGGCATGTGCAGCTCGCCGGGGTATTGCGCAAACTCGAGTTCGAAACCCGGGGCACGCCCGGCAACGACCCCGATGGCAGCGAGACCGGCTGGGGCCTGAACCTGACCAGCGTCATCAACAGCTTCGGCAGCGACCAGATCAAGCTCGGTGTCGTCTACGGCGAGGGTATCGCGAGCTTTATGAACGACGGCGGCGTCAATCTCGCCCCGGAGGATTTCGAGGCGAAAGCGGTAGAGGTGCTCGGCGTCACCGCTTACTATGACCGCTACTGGTCGGATCGCTGGAGTTCGTCGTTCGGATTCTCGGTGCATGACGAGGACACCTTGAACCAGCAGGCTGATTTCGAGTTTGACAAGGGTACCTATGCCAGCGCCAACCTGCTGTTTACGCCGCACCCGAACCTGCTGTTCGGGCTGGAGGCGCTGTTTGGCGAACTCGAGGACGTTGCCGGCCGCACCGGCCGCGATTACCGCACCCAGTTCACGCTGAAACACAAATTTTCGGGTGGCCGATGAGACCTGGGCAAAGGCCACAGATAAGGGGAATTATGATGAGATGGTTTTTTGCATTGGCGGCCGGGATGGCGATTGCCAGTGTCGCCCCTGCGGCATCGGCACCGGAGCAGGAGATGGCGGCAAGCGAGTTCTCGGTGGTCGAGGCGAGTTTCGAAGATCTGCAAGCGGCGATGGCGGCCGGCAAAGTAACGTCGCGGCAGATCGTCGAGCAGTACCTCGCGCGCATCGTTACCTATGACGAAAACCTCCACGCGACATTGTCGGTCAATCTCGATGCGGTCATTGATGCCGACCGGCTCGATGCCGAGCGCGGAGCCGGCAAGATCCGCGGGCCGCTGCACGGCATCCCGGTCGCGCTGAAGGACAATATTCACACTACTGATATGCCGACTACCGGGGGTGCCCTGGCGTTCGAGAACTACGTGCCGCCATACGAGGCCACGCTGGTGACCAACCTGCGCGAGGCGGGCGCGATCATCATCGCCAAGACGACGTTGACCGAGCTGGCCAACTGGGTCGCCACCGGCATGCCGAACAGTTACAACGCAATCGCCGGCTACGGCTACAACCCGTACGACCCGCGCCCGGATCCGCGGCCGGGTGTCAATGACGGGCGTGGGGTGATGGACACCGGCGGATCCAGTTCCGGCATCGGTACCACGGCCAACCTGTGGGCAGCGAACGTCGGCACCGAAACCTCTGGCTCGATCCAGATCCCGGCCAACAATACGATGCTCGTCGCGATCAAGCCGACGGTAGGCCGGATCAGCCGCCACGGCATCATCCCGATCACGGCCGACCAGGACACGGCCGGGCCGATGGCGAAATACGTTGCCGACGCGGCCGCTTTGCTCGGGGCAATGGAAAGCAATGACTCTCGCGATCCGGCCTCCGGGGTCTGTGCGGCGGCGGGCGGCGATTACTCATCGCACCTGAAAGCCGGGGCGCTCAACGGCGCACGGATTGGTATACCGGTCGCGTTTTTCTACGAGCCGTTCACGCCGCCCGGCGCGAAGGGGCCGGTCGGCGGGCTAAGCCCGGCGGAAGCCGCTGCGATGAAAGAGGCAATCAGTGTGCTGCGCGCCCACGGCGCTACCATTGTCGAACCGGCCAACATTCCGAGCGTGATTGCCACCGATCCGGACGACAATCAGCTGCTGTTCGGCAACTGCTACGACTATCCGCAGGGCAAGGGCGGCGATGACAATTGCTCGGTAATACTCAAATACGGGATGAAACGGGATTTCAATAAATGGCTGGATTCGCTCGGCGATACGGCGCCGGTGAAGTCGCTGACGGCGCTGCGCGAGTTCAATCTGGCTAACCGTGACCGCAACGCGATCCGTTACGGCCAGGCCGAACTCGACATCTCGGACGAGATGAGCGTAGAGGGCGACGAGGCTCGCTGGCGCCGGGATCGCGACAAGGACATCCGGCTGAGCCGCAGCGAGGGCATCGACGCCGCATTGAAACAACACAATCTCGACGCGCTGCTGTTCCCGTCGTGGCGTTCCGAGAACATCCTGAACAAAGCCGGCTACCCGGCCGTCATCGTGCCGTTCACGAAGGTGCCGAACCATCCCGATCCGCCATTGCCGGCCGGTTTCGAACCGCGGCCGATGCCATTCGGTGTGTCATTTGTCGGCACCGCCTGCAGCGAGCCGCGCCTGATCGAGCTGGCGTATGCGTTCGAACAGGTCACGCGCGGGCGAGTGCCGCCCGCGGCAACGCCATGAGGGCCGCGGCTTGAATCCGGCGCGGGTTATCGCGGCGGCCTGCGCGGCACTATTTTGTGCGTTCGCTCAGGCACCGGCATCGGCCGCCGACTCCGGGACGCTCGAACGTGCACTCGATCGGGCATTCGAACGCTACGCGGACCTGGAGGAGGGCGAGGTCGCCGATTACATTCCGGCGCTGGCCGCAGCCGATCCGGACCGGTTCGGGCTGGTCGCGATGACCGTCGACGGTGATCTGATCGCGCGCGGCGATACCGAGGTTCCGTTCGCGATCATGTCCGCCGCCAAGCCGTTCACGCTGGCGCTATTGATGCAGCAAAGCGGGCCCGACATCGTGCGCGAAAAGATCGGTGTCGAGCCGACCGGCATGCCGTTCAACTCGCTGATCGGTATCGATCGCGGCCAGCGCCATGGCCTGAATCCGATGGTCAATGCCGGCGCGATAGTCACCGTCAGCCTGATCGACGCGGCGACGCCGGAACAGCGCTGGTCGAGGATACTCGGTTTCTATCAGAGTCTGGCTGGTGCCGGGCTGGACATCATGGCTGACGTTTACGCTTCGGTGGGGGTGAGCAATTTCCGCAATCGCGCGATCGTCAACCTGCTCGAAAACAACGGCTGGCTGGGCGCCGACCCGGTCGAAACGCTCGACGTCTACAACCGCCAGAGCTGCGTCGCGGTTACCGCGCGGCAGCTCGCCACGATGGGGGCGACGCTGGCCAACGCCGGCGTCAACCCGGTGACCGAGAAACGGGTAATGGATGCGGCCAATGTTGACGAGGTGTTGGCGGTAATGATGCTGGCGGGTATGTACGACGAGTCGGGGACCTGGGCCTTCGCTGCGGGCATCCCCGCCAAGAGCGGAGTTGGCGGCGGCATTGTTGCGATCGTTCCGGGCAGGATGGCGATTGTCGGGTTTTCGCCGCGGCTGTCGGCGACCGGTAACAGCGTTCGCGCAATGCGCGCGATTACCGACATCGCGCGCGATGAGAGCCTCGGTCTGTTTCAACCCTGATCCGCGGTGCCGGTATTGCCAGCGCGCAATTCCCGGCCCATGGGACACTGCCGGAAGCGGGAGATCTGGCCAATCCGGGTCGAACCTGCGTTGCCGGGCGGACTGTCGGTCCAACGAGACACCGGGAGTTTTGACCCGCGACAGGTTGGTTTCGGCCTCTCGCCAAATCGCGTTTCGCGACCCCGTCGCTGCGAGTATTAGCGCTGACTCGTCAGAGCCGGGCGCCGCAACAGATCGACCCCGATCCACATCGCCCACAGTGGCAGGATCAGCAGGTTGCCGGAGAAACCGATCATCGACAGCGTCGAATTGTCGAGCAGGCTGCCGAGGCTGTTGACCAGCATGAAGAGCCCGAATACCAGCGTCAGCCAGCCAAGCGCAGGGCGTTCGCGTTTCAGGAATCCACCCATGCCGAGCAGCCAGATCGCGCCGGGTACGTTCTGCACCAGGCCCTGCAAACCATCCTCAATCGAGCGCGTGATGTTCACGAACACCGTGGCGATCATCTCTCTCTCGGTGTCCGCTGCGTGCGCATAATCGATCAGCATGGCGGGCCAGGCGCCGACCAGGATGCCGGATGCAATGCCGCCGACCGCAAGGAAAAACAATCCGGCAAGAGTGTAGAAATCGGCAAACGGCGGGTTGGCCGGGCGCAGCCAGCGCCACAGCAGCAACGCGAGCGGAAACAACAGCAGGTAGTTGCCGAACAGGTTGCAGATCTGGCTCCAGCGGATGTAGGTGGCCGCTGCAGCGCCGGCGCCGAGAATGGCCTCGGCGCCGGAGAAAGCATCGAGTTCGTAGTCGAGGCCGGCTAGCCCGACCCACAGGCTCGCGACCGCGAGCACGCTCGCAAGTATCGCCGTCAGCCCCGCCAGGCGCTGGAATGACTGCGCTCCGGTCATTTCTGCTGTCTCCCCGTCTCCCTGTCGCTATTTATCGTTATCGAGCACCGGGCATGTTGCCACACAGTCCCGCCGGCGCAACGCGCCGCCATGCCGCGGCGGCGCCGGGTCTAGCCGATCCTGCGCAGCTGGAACTGCCGCCCCATCATGTCGGTGCCCTGGAGAATCCCGCCGCCGGCGGTGCCGAGCTGGACCTGGATGACATCCTGTCCGGCCGGTGTGCCCATCATCATCGCGAATAGCTGCATCGTCAGCACATTGGTGTCCATGTCGAAACCCCACTGCCCCTGGACATCGGCCACCATGCCCATCGCGCCCTGCCGTCCCTGTACGACGCCGTTCGGCTGCAGCATCAGATCGTACTCGGTACCCATGCCAAACGCGTTCATATGAACCTGCCAGCGGCCGGGGGAGAAGATCGCGACCGGCTGGTTGGGCTGGTTCGCGTTCGGAGGCTGTCCGCC
>PKUM01000320.1 GCA_002868855.1 Chromatiales bacterium
ACCAACATGGCCGACAGCGTGCTCGAGCTGCTTGGCGAGATCAATGCAGCCGGCACCACGATCATTATGGTCACCCACGAGCTGACGCTGGCCGATCGCGCCAGGCGCAATATCTTCGTTCGCGACGGCGAGATTCACGATGGCCCGCCCGAGTTGCACTTCGCCGCGGCGGCGAACGCCTAGCCAGGGAGACGCCCATGCTTCGTTACTATCTGAAACTCGGGGTACTCAGCATCCGCGCCAACCCGGCACTCAGCGCGCTGATGGTGGCCGCGATCGCAATCGGCATTGGCGCCTGCATGACGATCGTGACGGTACGCCACGTAATGACCGACAACCCGGTCGCGCACAAGAACGACCGGCTGTTCCACGTGCAGCTCGACAACTGGAACCCGAACGATCCTTACGAGGAGCCGGACGAGCCGCCCGAACAGGTGACATACCTTGACTCGACGGCGCTGCTGCAGGCCGGGCGCGCCTTTCGTCAGGTCATCAGCTTCAAGTCCGATCGGGTGGTACAGCCTGAAGGCGACGAAATCCGGCCGTTCCAGGAAGAAGTGCGGGCGACATCAGCCGACTTCTTCGCGATGTTCGACGTCCCGTTCAGATACGGGTCCGGCTGGGACGCCGAAGCCGACCGCGGCGAGGAGCGCGTTACCGTGCTGTCGTCGCCAATGAACGATCGCCTGTTCGGCGGCGAAGACTCCACCGGGCGGATGCTGAGAATGAACGACGAACTGTATCGCGTCGTCGGCGTACTCGACGACTGGAATCCGGTACCGACGTTCTTCGACCTCAACAACAATCCGTTTGACGGCCCGGAACAGATCTACGCGCCGTTCTCGGTAGCGGTCACCGGCGAATGGGGAAGCTCGGGCAACAACAGTTGCTGGAAGCCACCCGAGGAAGGGGGTTACGCGGGCTATCTCGCATCGGAATGTATCTGGATCCAGATGTGGGTGGAGTTGCAGGACGAAGACGAGAAAGCCGCCTATGCACAGTTTCTCGACGACTACGTGATGGAACAGAAAGAACTCGGCCGATTCCCGCGCGAACTCAACAACCGGCTCAGTACGCCGGAGGAATGGATGATCAATCGCGAGGTCGTCGACGACACGGTCTCGGTGTTGCTGTCACTTGCGGTGCTGTTCCTCATCGTGTGCCTGCTGAATACGATCGGCCTGCTGCTCGCCAAAGTGATACGGCGCAGCAACGACATCAGCCTGCGCCGCGCACTCGGTGCGAGCAAGGCGGAGCTGTTCAGGCAATACATCATCGAGGCCGGCATGATCGGCGTCGCCGGCGGAGTGGCCGGCATTGGCATGACCTGGCTCGGTCTGCGCGGTATCGAAAACGTATTCGCGGACTACGACTTCATCGGCAACCTGGTGAAGATGGACTGGGCGATGGTGGGCCTGGCGGTGGCGCTGGCCATCGTGGCGGCGTTGTGCGCGGCGCTGTACCCGACCTGGCGCGCCTGCAGCGTCTCACCGGCCAGCACGCTGCGCGTGCAATAAACGAGATTCAGGAGAACAGGCATGGATATCGGTCCCATCTGGCGAGCGATGCTGAAGAACAAATCGGGTTTCGTGCTGATCGCGCTGCAGATAGCGGTGACGCTGACGATCATGGTCAATGCGTTCGGAATCATCCAGGAGCGGGTCAACAAGATCGACCGTGACAGCGGTATCGATGAAGCCAACACGTTTGCGTTCGCGAGCGTGCTGTTCAAGGACTACGAACGCGAACAACGCATGGCGCTGATCGACGAAGACCTCGACCTGATTCGCAACGTGCCCGGGGTCGTCAATGCGATCGCGTCCAACTCGTTTCCGTTACGCCAGGGTGGCTGGTCGATGGCGCTGGGACTGGAGCCCGGCAACCAGACCCCGGAGTCGGTCAGTTCGGCGATTTATTTTGTCGACGAGCACGGCGTCGAGACGTTCGATCTCACTCTGATCGATGGCCAGAACTTCACGCCGGACCAGGTCAACTGGGCCGATCCGGAAGACAACACCTGGCCGGCCTGGGGCATCATCACCGAGGCGCTCGGAAAGGAAATGTGGCCTGACGAAACCGGTTCGTACGTCGGCAAGAGCTTCTACATCAACGACAACGACCCGGTGAACATCATAGGCGTGATCGACAAGCTGCAGGCGCCGTGGGAAAGCTGGTCCGGTGTCGAGCGCTCGATGATCGTGCCGCAACGCCGCGCCTCCGAGTTCGTACGCTACATCGTGCGGACCGAACCGGGCAGGCGCGACGAATTGATGCCGGAGATCGAAGCGATGCTGGTGGCAAGCAACGCCGACCGCATCATTCGCGACATGGTAACGATGGAAGAAGTGCGAAAGCTCGCTTACGTCGGCGACGCGGCGCTGATCAAGATTCTCGGATTCGTCGTGGTATTGCTGACGATCATCACTTCGCTGGGGATCATCGGCCTCGCGAGTTTCAACGTCAGCCGTCGCACCCGCCAGATAGGCATCCGCCGCGCGCTGGGCGCGTCCAAGCCGGCCGTCGTGCGTTATTTTTTGGTCGAGAACAGCATCATCAGCGCGGTCGGGCTGGTCGTTGGCGCGGCCCTGTCGATTGGCCTCAACATAGCGATGGTCGAGGCATTCTCGCTCGAACCGCTGGCCTGGTATGTCATCCCCGCAGGCATGCTCGCGCTGTGGGCGGTCGGGCAGGCAGCGGTGGCCGGCCCCGCGCGGCGTGCCAGCAATATCGCACCGTCGATCGCGACGAGATCGGGCTGATTGCCCAACCCTCAACGCGATGAGCAGCGGCAGCGACCCAGAGCGGGCCGGAGCGCGGGCGCCGGAGTTGATCTGCCAAAGACGCGTTAAGACGCCGCCGGCAACTGCACGCATTCATGCAGGCTGCTGCCGCCCGTGGACAACGCCAGCGTCACCGGGCGCGGCGTCGAGTGCCTGTATCAGGTCAACAGCCAGGTTTTGTTGATGCGGTAATCGGGGACGTAACCGGAACTTATGGTCCGGACCAGTCCGCAGTCATTGTCACCGCCGCCGGTGCTGGACTCGAGGTTCGGGCTTCTGACCCCAATCGACAGGCGGTCGTGCTGGCCCGGCTCCAAACCGTTGGTGCAGGGGTCGCATGGTATAGTCGGCGCCGAAATAAATGATGCGAGCGGGTCAGGGAATGCCCCGGAAAGGAGCTGCCATGTCCCCTCCTCACCCCTTTGCGGCGGTCCTGTATACCCTCACGATCCTCGCCGCCTGCGGCCACGAAACCGGCAGTGCCGCTGCGGATTCCGCCGATGATCGCGCCGACGGTCCCGGGCTGACCGTCGAATACGCGAAGTGGCGAAAACAGCAGATCGTCGATGTGGACTACACGCTCTCGGTGTCAGTCGGCAAAAACGATGAGTCCTTCTCCGGCGTCGTCGTTGCAAACACGACGCTCGCCAAACCGCTGACCCGGCCGCTCACCATCGATTTCACCGGTGGAGAGGTGATCGAGGTGAGCGTGGACGGCGAGGAGACACCCTTCGGCTACAACGGCTTCTTCATCAGTCTCGCGCCCGGGCATCTGAACCCCGGCAACACGGAAATCACCATCCGCTACCGCCAGCCCTACTCGACCGACGGCTCCGGGCTGCACCGCTTCGAAGACCCGGAAGACGGCAACGTATACCTGTATACCCATTTCGAACCCTACAAGGCCAACCGCTTCTTCCCCCACTTCGACCAGCCCGACCTCAAAGCCCGATATACCGTCGACGTTATTGCTCCGGCGGACTGGCAAGTGATCACCACGGCGCGCGAAGAGAAAATCGAGCGGGCCGGCGCGGGTCGCAGACACTGGCGCTTCCCGCAGACGGAAAAAATCTCCTCCTACATATTCCCGCTGCATGCCGGCCCCTATGTAGTTTGGGAAAACGAGGCCGATGGCATCCCCCTGCGCCTGATGGCGCGGAAAACGCTGGCGCCCAGCGTCAAGCCGGAGGACTGGTTCGCCTTCACCCGGCAGTCGTTCGATTTCTTCCAGGACTATTTCGGCATCGACTACGCTTTCGCCAAGTACGACCAGCTGATCGTGCCCGACTTCACCATCGGCGCAATGGAGAACGTCGCTGCGGTCACCTTCAATGAGGATGCCTACGTCTCCCGGGGCGACAAGACCCAGGCCGAGCGCCAGCGCCTCGCCACGGTGATTGCCCACGAAATGGCGCACATGTGGTTCGGCAACCTTGTGACCATGCGGTGGTGGAACGGCCTGTGGCTGAAGGAGAGCTTCGCCACGTATATGGGCTACCTGGCACTGGCCGGGAACAGCGAATTCGACGACGTCTGGGAGAACTTCTATTTGGGCGCAAAGCGATCGGCCTATGCCGCCGATGAACTGGTCACCACCCATTCCATCGAGCTGCCGGTCGAAAACACCGCCGAGGCCTTCTCCAATTTTGACGGCATCACCTACGGCAAGGGCGGCTCGGTACTCAAGCAACTGCCCTATCTTCTCGGCGCCGACATCTTTCGCCAGGGGGTGAGCAATTACCTCGAGCGTTACGCCTACGGCAACGCCACGCTGCGGGATTTCATGGCGAGCCTCGGCGAGGCCGCCGACCAGGACCTCGACCAATGGACCCGCGACTGGCTGTATCAGCCAGGCGTAAACACCATCAAGGCCAGCTACCAGTGTGACGACGACAGCATCACGAGCCTGATCATCGAGCAGACCGCGCCGGCCGAATACCCGGTGCTGCGCCGCCAGCGAGTGCAGCTGGGTATCTACAGGATGCAGGACGCCGTGGCGGGACCGGAAATGACCCGCGTGGCGACCGTTCCGGCCACCTACCGCGGCGCCAGGACCGAAGTCGAAAAGGCCACCGGACTGCCGTGCCCGCAGATCCTCAATCCCAACGATGAGGACTGGGCTTACGTCAAAGTGGAGCTGGATCCACAATCAGTCGAACAACTGGCCTTGCATATCAACGCGATCGAGAGCCCGTTCACCCGCCTGATGCTTTGGCAGAACCTGTTTGACGGCGTGCTGGCGGCAAAGATGCCATTGAGCGAATGGATCGGTTTCGCCCTTAACAACGCCGCGGCGGAACGCGACATCAACGTCATTCGTGCCCTCAGCAACCACCTCCAGACGGCAAACGCCTACTTGCACCGTGTCGGCCTGCCTGCGCAGGAACGCGATGACGCGCTGCACGCCATCGAGCAATTCGTATGGAGACAGCTCGACGGTGCCGCTGCCGGAAGCGACGCGCAGAAAACCTGGTTCAACGCGTTCACCGAAGTGGCCCGAACCCGGGATGCAATGGATTACGCCACCCGTCTGCTGCACGGCGATGCGAAAATCGAGGGGCTCAGCATCGACCAGGACAGGCGCTGGCAGCTGATCGTGCTGCTGAATCGCCACCTGTACGGCGACTACGAGGAGCTGGTCGCAAGCGAACTCCTACACGACAAATCCGAGCGCGCCCGTAACTTCGCCATCAGTGCAGAAGCCGTCCGGCCGCAGGCAGAGGTCAAGCGGGAGTGGCTGGACAATATCGCAGCCAGGCGCGATCGGTACAAGCTGAGCCAGATCAAGGCCGCTACCGGCGCGCTCTTCCCGCCGGAGCAGTTGGCGCTGTACCGGGCGGCCAGCGCCCGGCTTTTCGGCGCCGTCCCGACCGTTAGCGCGACCGGGGATACGCTTCACAACAAGGCCTATGCGATGCTTTTCCCGGTCGTGTGCAGCAAGCCCGATATCGGCATGTACACCAGGACGCTGGATCAAAACCCCGAATTGATGCCGGCGCTGGAGCGGGTTCTGAAAAACCGCAGGCAGCAAAGCCAACGGTGTGCTGCCATGGCGAAATTGCAGAAGAACAATAGCGCCGGCTAAGCGCACAATATGACCCGGACGATCCGGCCCGGGTCGTGCCAGGCACCCGACTTGCAGCGGTAACTCGTATCAGAGCTGCCGGGTAGGCTATCCTCAGAGTCCTGGTCATCTTTCACAGAGCGAAAACGGAGGCCCGGTTAACCATGCACCGCAACCAGAAACGGACCATGATCCGCACGATCCTTGCTGCCGCGACGGCGACCCTGTCTCTGGCAACGGCCGCCGTGGCCCTCGCCGGCGACGTCGCCCCCGCCCCGAACGGAATCGATATCCCGGAAGACTACAAGGACTGGCGGGTCATCGGCATCTCGCACCGGACCGACAACAACAGCCTGCGAATGATCCTCGGCAATGACGCGGCGATCGCGGCTGCCCGTGCCGGCCGCACGAATCCGTGGCCGGACGGCGCAATTCTGGCCAAGATCGTCATGAAAGATGCGTCGCATGCGAGCTGGCCGGCCGCGACGGTCCCGGGGCAGTTCGTGCACGCCGAATTCATGGTCAAGGATAACGCCAGGTATGCCGCAACCGGCGGCTGGGGCTACGCCCGCTGGCTCGGTGCGGACCAGACCCCCTATGGCAAGGACGCGAACTTCGTCCAGGAATGTCATGGTTGTCACACGCCGATGAAAGACAATGACTACGTCTTCACGAAACCGGTCGCCTTACCCTGATAGCGCGTATCGGCGTCACCCGGACCTGCCGATAACGCCGCAGACGCAGGCCGGGCCCGCCTGACCGGCGGTCGCCCTAAGGATCTCGATCGCTAAATATCCGGTTCGCGGCGCGGCTATAATGTCCGCAAGACGCGGCACCGGCGCGTCGGGCCTGCGGCATGTCACGGAGAGACCACGGGTGCGGATTTTTCTCTCGTATGCGAGCGACGATCGCGAGATTGCGGAGAAAATCGCGAGCCGCCTCGAACTCGAAGACCATACGGTATTCTTCGATCGCGAAGGGCTGCAGTCCGGCAAAGGCTATGACCAGCAGATCCGGCAGGCGATCAATGACTGCGATCTGCTGATTTTCCTGATCAGCCCGGATGCCGTCGCCACTGGCCGCTACACGCTCACAGAACTCAAATTCGCCAAACAGAAGTGGCGCAATGTCACTGACCGCATTCTTCCCGTACTAGTACGCGAAACCCCGACCGCCGATATCCCGGCTGTCCTTTCGTCACTGCAAATGGTTGTGCCCGAGGGCAACCTCGAGGCGGAAGTCGTTGCCCGGGTGGCGCAGATATCGAACACGAAGAGCCACAAACCGGGCAAGCGCAACCGGCCGCGATGGATTCCGCTCGCGGCGGCAGCGGGCGTCATTGCAGTCGCGGTGGCCGTGATCATCGCCACCGACAGGTTGCGGCAGCCTGACCCGACCCCGCCTTTTACCCCACCCGAGCAAGCCACCTCCGACTTGATACCGCCCGCAGCAATGGCGCCCGGCGACGATTCGGCTGCCGCCGCGGCAACCGCCGAGTGGACATGTGAGCTGACCGGCGACCTCGAAGGCTGCGATCTCACGCTGGCAAAACGCATCTGCGCCGCACAACAGCAAACCGCGGCGATCCTGAACGGCACGGCGGATGCTACCACCGCGGGCGACTCCGCAAGCGACCGAAACAAGGTCTATATCTATGGCGTCGTGCATTCGTCGGACGAGCAGGACCTGATCCAGATGAACACGCTATTCAGAACATTGAGAAATCAGCTTGGCGAGCGCGCGGCCGACCCGATGGACGCGACCGGAAACGCATTTGGCCCCGGCCCGGTCACCGCGCAGAACGTCTACAACGAATTGGACGACGCGATGTTGATCGTCAATTCCCAGTTGCTCCCGCCGTATGTCGACAACGGCAGCGGCAGCGAAAAACGTGACGGCGACAGCACGCTCTACTTTGGCGAGGACCCGGAGGAATTTCTGAGATTTACGCTACCGAAAAACAACTTCAAATCGGCGCTCGACCTACACCGCGCCGCGTACTTTTATTCGCTGGCGCAACACTCCGCTGACCCAGAGGAAAAAATGAACCATCTCGATCAGGCGCGCGAATTCATCAGCAATGCGTGCAAGGCGCGCTAGGGAACACCGCATGCGAACCCTGCTGAAGATCGCTGCGGCCCTGTTGATCGGCGCGCTCCTGCCGCCCGAGCCAGGCATGGCCGGGGACTGCCCGGCAAAACGCGAGGATTGCCATTTCACCGTGCTGACCATCCCGTTCGAGTCGGATGATGCCGGGGAGCTCGGCAGAAACGTCTCTCTGACGATTCAGCATCAGATCTTTCGTAAATTCCTATTGAGCCTGCCGGCGGAACCGGAGGATATCTGCTGCCTGCCAAACGACACGATCGCGGTCCTTGCCTGGGGCCAGCTCTCCGAACAAGACCACGACGAAGCGATTCGGCGGGCCAACGAGATGGGCTCCACGCAGCTCGTGTTGTGGGGCAAGGCGTGGCCATGGCGCGAGTACGTCGTCGTACAGCCCTACCTGTCGGTCGTCGGCCCCCCGAGGGAACTGGATCCGCAAGTCAGGATTTGCTGCACCAACACTCGCGGCATCGATCGGATCAGGCCATTCACCAAGGACGGCGAGTGGCGAATCTGGGAGATCGCTGAAGACGACGCGAACGGTGACGCCCGGAAGTTGTACATCGATCGCTTCCCGCGGGAACTCTACGACCTGCCACAGATCTCGCTCGATGCCAACGATGTCGAACAGTTTCGATCGCTTGCAGGACTGCCGATCTACGCAAATAACAATGGCAGAGTCGGCAGATTGCTGGATGGGGTCACGACCGACTCGTCGATCAAGGCGCTTCAGCATGTCGGAGAATGGACGCTGGTCGATGAACCGCGCGGCTGGATCAAGTTACCGGTGGTCGACGCCGGCCAGATTGTCGAGTTTATCGGCGGCCTGATGCATTTTTTACGCGGCAACTGGGAGCGCGCACGAACCAGCTTCGAGGCGGTCGCTCAGGACGAGGCGGGCTCTTCCAGTGTGCGCGTCGATGCTGCGCTGCTGCTGGCCGCGACGGAGTACCGGCTGGATGCCTCATGCGGTGGCTGCCAGCACGCAATCGACATCGCCAAGGGTATCAATCCGTATTCGGTCACCACGGCACGTTTCGAACTAATGGCGAGAATTGCCCAGGGTGGCCCCGGCAATGAGGTAGCAACATTGCTCGCCGAACTGACGGAGAATCGCGCCCTTTTTCCACCCGAGGATCCGTTCACGCAGCGCGCAGTCGAGTTTCTGCGCGAACCTGCGCGCTGACCGAAAACGGCGATCGTACGCACTGTGGCGCTCACGGCAGCTAGCCGCACATAAAGACAGGCTGGCACAAGTTCAACAACAATCCAGTGCGAACCTGGCGCCCGTTCGGGCAATCCAGGGACCGGGCCGACGCGGCTGATGATCGGCCCCGTGGCGCGACAATCAGCGTGAACGGCCCATACCTCCGGGCATCGACCGGGCCGAAGATGAGCGCGCTGTCAGCAATTTTCCCTGAACCGGATTGAGTGCGAACCTTGCCGCGAGGCAATCCGCAACTTCGCGCCCGGCGTGCTCACGCTGCGCCGGGCGCGATACCGATGTCTTCGAGCGCCGCCCGCTTAGGCTGATAGTCGTCGCCGACCAGCCGGATCGGGTCGCAGCGCCGGCCGACTATTTAGTATGGTCGCCGTGGCACAGCAGGCATTCCATGTGGCCCTGCTGAGATTTCCTTCCCTTCGTGTGCCACATATCGTCCGGACCGTGGCAGGAGACGCAATGCTTGATCTGCGCCGAGGGCTCCCACTGCGGCGGTGTCCAGTTACCGGCGAAATATTCGTTCATGGCCAGGGTGACGATGTAGACCACCTCGCCAGTGACCTTGGCGCAGCGTTCCTTCTTCGCCTCAGAGGTGACCTCGGCGCCCGCCTCCAGCGCCCACTTCGTCACCGACGTGTGGCATAGCGGCGTCGTTGCCCGGGCCTTTACCTGGCCGGGCATCTTGGAGATGTCATCGAACCGGTCGGTCGGAAAATCCTGCTTGGCGTACCAGTAGAAGAGCCGATCGATCATCTGCCGGTAGATCTGATCTTCCCTGCCATAGGCGACCAGGTTGATGATGCAGGACGCTCCGCCCAGCGCGCCGCAAAGCGTGCCGTGGCCGCCGTAACCGGCCGCCGCGTGCGACATCATCATGTCCGGAAGCGTCGTCCACGGATAGCCGACCTCCTCGCGGAGCATGCTCAGCAACCCGAGATACGAACCGCTGCCGCAGCCGCCCTTGTCGAAGTAGAACCGATAGGCCCTGCGCCCGGCCTCCAGCGGGTCCAGCGTCGCCCATTCCCATGGCAGCGGCGGTGGCGACTGGCTCGCCTCGGCTGCCCCTCGTGCGGGCGCGGCATAGGTACCCAGCACCGCCCCTGCGGCGCCGCTTGCGAGGATCGCACCGGAGCCGGCCAGCACGCTCCTTCGCGACCAACGACCACCTTGTTGCTCGTCGAACCTCATAGCCCTCTCCCTGGGGAAGGCGGCGGCCGGCGACAATCCCTTGCCGACAAGCATCCAACGGCCGGCAACCCGTTCCCCGAATGCCTTCCGAGTACTGCGTCGGACACTGAAATAAAGCCTACTCCCGGGCAGCTTTAGGGTGAATACGTACTCCCCACGCGTCGCGGATGACTGGCGTC
>PKUM01000244.1 GCA_002868855.1 Chromatiales bacterium
GGTGTGGCCGAGTGCATCGCCGAGTCAGACCAGCTTTTGCAGACATTCAATGCGCTGTTGCGAATCGCACGCATCGAATCACATGGACCGACGAAATCGGCTTCCGTCGCGCTCGACCAGATTGCCGGCGACGTGGTCGACATGTATCAGGCCGTTGCCGAGGAGAAGAACGTCGCACTGGAGGCGGACGTGGTCCCGGTGACAGTCGCGGGCGACCGCGACCTGTTGTTTCAGGCGCTGGTCAACCTGGTCGATAACGGCATCAAGTACACGCCGCCGGGTGGCTCGGTAACGCTGGCTGTCGCCGTCGATGGCGATGACTGTTGCGTGGAAGTTCGCGACACGGGGCCGGGGATTGCGGATGCACACAAGGAAAAGGTGACCCGGCGTTTCTACCGCATTGATGGCGCGCGTGGCGAGAAGGGCAACGGGCTGGGTCTCAGCCTGGTTGCAGCAGTGGCGCAACGCCACGATGCGCTGCTCGAATTCGCAGACGCGAATCCGGGACTCGTCGTGCGTTTGTGCCTTCCCTGTGCCGTACAAACGGCGCCAACCAACCGAGCCCACTAGCGTCGTTTGCCAGTTTGCGGCCCGAGCAGTGATATGCGGAAACGTTGCTTCAACGGGCCAGGGTACGGCCAGACCGGCGGGCAGCCGATCAGATCCAGCTTCGAAACTCGGCCTCGATGCCGTTTGTCTCAAGCCACTGGCGAAATGCCGTGTCGTCTGAAAAGCGCTCCTGCAGCAACTGCATCAATACCTCGGGCACGTGCTGCGCCTTGACCCGCCGCCAATACTCGTAGTCAGAGTCGCCCCAAACCTCCCTGACCGATACGCCGGGATCGTAACCCGCGAGTACGAGGTCGCCATTGTCGTCAATATAAGCCTCGAGCAGGCCGACCTAGCAATCGCTCGACCGCACTTCCATCAATGTGATGCTGTGTTTGCGCCGCGTCATCGATCCTGGATTATCGGCCGCGGTTAGCGCTTGCCAAATTTGTCGCCGAAAAAGTCGCCCTCGTTCCAGGTCGGGCGAGCGGCGGCATCTGCGATCTCCTGGCCGATTCGCACGTTCGCGCGGGCAAACCTGAGCGCTGAATCCCAGTCGAACGGGCGGGAAAGATCGTCGCTTGGCCGGTGATAGTGTTTGGCGAGATGGTCGCGAAACAGTGCCTGACCGTCGATCCCGGGATCGGTGGAAGTGAACCCGGGCACCAGAAACACCGATGGAATGCCCTGGCGCACGAACGAGTACTGGTCGCTGCGAATGAACAGCACCTCCTCCGGTATCGGATCAGGCGTCAGCGCGAAACCCTCCGCCGCAACTGCCTTCTCGATCGGCGCTTGCATTGACGAGTGCTGCGCGCCGAATGCGATGACGTCGGCCAACGGGTATAGCAGCAACGGCATGTCGAGATTGATATTGGCGACGATGGAATTCGACGGCACCGTCGGATAATGGGCGAAGTAGTCAGAGCCGAGCAGGCCGCGTTCCTCACCGGTGACCGCCACGATCAGTATCGAACGCCGCGGCCGCTTGTCCATGGTCGCGAATGCCCGTGCCGCCTCGATCAACAACGACACGCCGACAGCGTTATCGTAAAACCCGTTGTAGATATCGTCGCCATTGACCGGCGTGCCGATGCCGACATGATCGAGATGCGCGGAATAAACCACATACTCGTCGGCAAGTTCGGGATCGCTGCCGCGGATAATTCCGATGACATTGGGGCTGGTGACCTCGGTGTGATCGCTCTTCTGGCTCAGCGTCACCTCGATACCGAGAGGTGTCGACATGGGTTTGCCCGAGTCCGCCGCGTCCAGCGCCTCTTCGAAACTGATAGGCGTGAGTTCGAAGATGTCCGGAGCGACCATTTCACTGATCGCCGCGCTTCCTTCGAGTTCGGGATGGTGATCCGCCGCCTTTCCGGAAAGATTGATCCACGACATGCCGGCAGTGACCCCGGCATTCAGCGTTACCACCTCCCACTCATAGCGTTTCTGGTCGGTCCGCGAACGCATCGAGATATAACCGACCGCGCCACGCTCAACCATCTCGTCGCGTTTGGTCCGGCCCGACGAATAAAACGCACGCTGGTTGTGCGGAAAGGTGGCCGGTGCGCCGCCAAAGATCGCGACGATTTTGCCGTTGACATCGATATCATCGTAGTCCGAGTAGCCAAGTTCCGGCGCATGCACGCCGAAGCCCGCGTAGACGACTTCGGCTCTTACGCTGGTTTCGTCGCGGACCGGGTCGCCGCCCATGACGAAGTCTTTTTTCCATTCGAGATTACCATCGCCGAGATCGCCGTGGACCGTGACCGCCGCGCTTTCGATATCGATGCGCCGTGTCAGTAACGGCACCGGTTGAAACCAGCCGTCGCGTCCTCCCGGTTCCAGTCCGAGCGCCTCGAATTGGGCGGCCACATATTCAGCTGCCTGGTCGTAACCCGGTTCGCCGCTCATCCGGCCTTTGCGGGCGTCGTCAGCAAGAAAATTCAGATGGGCCTGGAGATTCTCCCGGTTGATTGCGGCGAGGCCGCCGTCAATGGCATCGGCGGCCGGGGGCAAGGTGGCCTGGCTCGACGGTTCATCCGCCGGATTGCCACATCCGGCAATGCTCGAACACAAAATAGATAGCGCAATTAGACGTTTCAAAAGTTGATACCTGATTCGGTGATCCGGGAAAGGCGCCGATCATATCATCGAACCTGCCCGTGATAGCCAGGCTGAATTAACCTCGATTTCGATTTTCTGCCCGGAAATTCTGCGCCATGCCGGTCGATGCGATGGCCTCCGCGAACGGAAATTGCGTGCCGCCGATATTGAACGAAATGCATCGGATCGGGGCGGGCCGTGGAACATCAGGGATCTGTGATCGAGACTTGGCGGCTACGGGCCGCGAGTCTGAACCATCGCGGCCACGGCGTGCCCGATGTTCGCGAAATGTCGAATCCCGCCGCCGGATATGACTTCCGGGGTTTACAATGACGACCGGTGAGCGCTCGCCAATTAGTGTAAATGGCTGGTCGTTGCCGGGTCGGGCAGACCCGCCGGAAAACGTAAGGGGTTCGTTTAATGAGTTATATCGCCAAGAGATTCTCGCGGTTCAGGGCCGGTCGCGCATTCTGGGTTCTGGCCATTGGCCTGGTGGCCGCAACCGCTATTGGCGCTGAGACCGGGGAAGTCGCGGAAATCGACTGGTTCACTCTGCTGATGAGTCTGTTTGGCGGATTGGCGCTTTTTCTCTTCGGAATCGACCAGATGTCCGAAGGGCTGAAAGCGGTTGCCGGTCAGCGCATGGCTGGACTTCTCGGCGGCATGACCCGGAATCGTTTTCTCGGCGCGCTGACCGGTGCGATCGTCACCGCCGTGCTCAACTCATCTTCCGTGACCACGGTCCTCGTCGTGAGCTTTATTACCGCCGGGATTATGAGCTTGCAGCAGTCAATCGGCGTGATCATGGGGGCGAATATCGGCAGTACCATGACGGCACAAATCGTCGCCTTCAATGTCACCCAGTACGCTTTGATCCCGGTAACGATCGGGTTTGCGATGATTTTTTTCGGCAAAACCGATCGCATGAAGCATTCGGGGGAAATGTTGTTCGGTCTCGGCCTGCTGTTCGGCGGGATGGGCATCATGAGCGAGGGCATGTACCCGCTGCGCAGCTATCAGCCATTCCTCGACCTGATGGCGAGAATGGAAAACCCGGTGCTGGGCATCCTGGTGGGCGCAGCTTTTACCGCGCTCGTGCAGTCATCCGCGGCCACTACCGGTATCGCCATCGTGATGGCTGCGGAAGGACTCCTGTCGCTTCCCGCGGGTATTGCGCTTGCGCTCGGCGCCAATATTGGTACCTGCATGACGGCGGTGCTCGCGGCGATCGGCAAACCGGTCGCGGCGCGCCGGGCAGCGGCGGCGCATGTCTTATTCAATGTCCTCGGTGTGTTGATCTGGATACCGTTTATCGGCCTGCTGGCCGGAATAGTCGTCGATATCTCGCCCGCGGCGCCGCAGCTCGAGGGTGCCGCGCGGATGGCGGCCGAGGTGCCGCGGCAGATTGCAAATGCCCACACCACTTTCAATGTGATCAATACCGTCCTTTTCATCGGCTTCGCCGGGTGGTTTGCGAAGGCGGTGGAGCGTATCGTTCCCGAGCAACCTGAGACAATGAAAGAGATTATTCGACCGAAGTACATCGAGGAGGCGTTGCTCGATACGCCGACGCTCGCGTTGAATGCGGCGCGTATGGAGGTCCAGCATCTCGGCGAGATCGCGATGCAGATGGTGCACCAGGTAGGGCCCGCGATCCGCAATCGCAGCAACGAAGAGCTCGAAGTGCTCGAGCGTCTCGGCGACCAGGTGGACTTATTGCACGCACACATTATCGACTATCTCGGTGAGGTCCGGCGGCATGAGCTCACTGACGGGCAGAGGGACGCATTCCTGCGCCTGATGCGAGGTGCGGATGAAGTAGAGCGCATCGGTGAGGTCGTCGAGGCCGAGATTATTCCGGTCGGTCGGGCTTTGATCGCAAGCGACCTCAAGGCCAGCGAAACGACCCGCCACACGCTCGATGCGCTTTACCGGCGGGTTTGCGATTCGGTCGAGGAAGCGATAACCGCGATTGCCGAACTCGACGCCGGCCGGGCAAACAACGTGATCAACATGAAGGGCGAGATAAACGGGTTGATAGACGACGCGCTGAATTACCAGGCGGAGCGGGTGTCGCCGACGGATCCGGATCTGATCAGGGCATTTCGCCTCGAGGACGAAGTCATCGATGCGCTCAAGCGTATTTATTCGCTGTCGAAACGTATTTCAAAGCTGCTGTTGCCGGTTGCGGTGGCAGCCAAGGCAGCCTGATACGTGGCGAGCGGGGACGGCGGCGCGCCTTACTCAAGGGTTTTTTCCCTCGACGAAGCAGACCCCGGCCTCGCAGCGTTTCAGATAACGGCCGCGGCTGAGGCGGCGGTAAATGCGATCGAATGGCGCGGACAGCCTGAGCGTTCTTATCAACCATGCGATGCGGCGGTAGCCAGGTAATTCGTCCCACAGTGTTAGAAACGCATAGCCACCGGCGTGGAGGCGGCCACGGCGGTCACGCACATGCAGATGCTCCATTGCATCGGCAAATGAAACGCCCTCGTCAGCAAGCGCATCCGGATTGGCCATCAGGTCGGACCATGCGAGTCGCCGCGCCCAGTCTACCCTCCGGTAATGACGGACACCGCGCATGCAGACGGGGCAACCGCTGTCGTAGTACATCGTCGTTTTCATATGCATAGGTTCGTCCGCATGGCGCGAGCGGACGCACTAAGGCAGCGCCGCGAGCGGATCCTATTGTAAACTGGCGCGTTGCGGAGGTAGTGCGTGGCAAATTTGTCCAAAACATTTGGCGAGCGAGAGGTCGCACCACCCGAACGCGAGGCGCTGGTGCGCAGCGTATTCCGGCGGGTAGCCGATCGCTATGACCTGATGAACGATCTGATGAGCTTTGGCATCCATCGGCTGTGGAAGCGCAGCCTTGCCTGGGCCGTGGACCCGCGTCCGGGGCAGCTAATCGTCGATCTCGCGGGCGGCACTGGCGACGTGGCGCGGCTGGTGATGGGTGCCGACCGGCGGGTCGTCGTGATCGATCCGAGCGTAGAGATGATGCAGGCGGGTCGGGGCAGTCGCAAATCACTTGTGGACTGGTCCGCCGGCACAGCTGAATCGATGCCGCTTCCGGATGCCTGCGTCGACACTCTGACGATTTCGTTCGGGATTCGCAATGTTACCGACATCGATACCGCACTGGCTGAAATCTGGCGAGTGCTGAAACCGGGCGGGCGTCTGCTTTGTCTCGAGTTTTCGACACCGGCGGCGCCGTTGCGGCCTTTTTACGAGGCTTACAATCGCCATGTAATACCGCGTCTCGGCGCGATGGTCGCACGCCATCCCGATGCGTATCACTACCTCATCGAATCGATTCGCCGGTTCCCCGACCAGGAGGAGATGAAGCGACTGCTTGAGGCGCAGCGTTTCACTGACGTGTATTACCGCAACTACAGTTTTGGCATTGCGTGTCTTCATGTTGCCTCCAGACCGGGCAATGCCGGTTGAGACCACCTCTCTCGCGGAATTGATCGGGGCGGCCGCACCCTCGGCCACGGCGCTGGACGATGGGCAGAAGGTCCTTCGCTATGCCGATCTGCGCTTGCGTATGCGCCACCTGACCAGCAGACTCGCCGCGCTGCCAGGTCTGGAACACGGCCCTGTCGCAATAGTCAGCCGCGACCCATTGAAAAGTGCATTGACGGTCTGGCTGGGTGCGGCCAGCGGCCGCGATGTCGCAATTCTCGATTCCACCCGGGGTGACCTTGAGACGGTTCTGCAGACTATTGCGCCCGCGCTGGTCATTGGCGACCGGGTTGAAGGCCATGAGCCATGGGCGACAGTGCCATCCGCGTGGCTCGACGACGCGGGTGCGGAGGTTGGGCAACGGCGCCTGACACAGGGGGCCGAAACGGGCGGATGGCTGGTGGCGAGCAGTGGAACAGAAGGGCCGGCCCGGATCGCGCGACTCTCACAAGCCGCCATTCTCGCTCATGCACGTGCGAGCAACGCAGCGACCGGGCTTGGTCAGGGTGATGCCTGGCTCACCCCTGTCTCGCTGCAACATATTGGTGGTCTCGCCGTCCTGTCACGCTGCGCCCTTGCCGGTGCCTGCGCGCTGTTGCATGAGACCTTCAATCCGCATCGCATTGTCGAGGCAGTGATGGCGGAGGAGGTTTCACATCTGTCGCTGGTACCCGCGATGCTCGATCGGGTTTTGGAGTGTGCGGGCGGCCGGGCACCGCCGTCGCGACTGCGGCGCGTGCTGATCGGCGGCGCGGCTCTGCATCCCGCAATCGCCGAGCGAGCGCGTGCCGCGGGCTGGCCGTTATGGGTTGCCTACGGTATGACCGAAACCGGTTCACATGTGACCGTCGAGGCGATCGAAGAGGGGTGGGAAGCGGGACGAGTCGGCAAACCGTTGCGGGACATTCGCATTGCCGTCGATAGCGAAGCCGGCGCTGGCATTGCCGGTACCGGACCAATACGCATTGAAGGTCCGGTCGTGATGGATGGATACCTGCAGGCGTCCGGCGCAACAGCAAGTATCGACGGAGTTTTCGAGAGTGGCGATCTCGGCCGCATAGATGGCGCGGGCAATCTGCACGTGCTTGGACGAGCGGACGACGTATTGATCAGTGGCGGCGTGAATCTCCACCCCGCGAGCATCGAGCGTTTACTCGGCGAATGCCCGGGAGTTACCGATATCGCCGTCACCGCAGTTGACGATCCGCGCTGGGGGGATCTGCTGGTCGCGATCTTCTGTGGTGACATCGACGAGCCGCAATTCGAGAAATGGTGCCGCGATCACCTTGAATCGAGACAAAGACCGCGCCGCTTCCTGCGCGTGGCGCTGTTGCCGCGTAATGCGGGCGGCAAGATCGATCGCGAAATCCTACGGCGCCTCGCCGCCAATAGCAGTAACTGAAACATGAGGCGTCCGGCTGAAATCTAGCCCGAGCCCCGCTGCCGCCGGCAAATGCAACAATCCGCGGGAGATCGGCAGCGGCGGCGCAAAATCGGTCTGTAGCCAGTCGCTGGTCGCCAGGCCGTGTGCAAGATCGTTTCCGAGCGCAGCAGCGACATGGCATGCCGCGCGCACGCCGATCGCCGAGTCGACACTGGTAGTGACGACAGTCTCACGCCCGTTGCCGGCCGCAAGCGCCAGGATCGGCAGCAGCCCACCCGCCGCCATCGGTTTTAGAACCTGGCGTCTGACCGGCAGCGACTCCATGCTGTCAGTGTGCAGCGATTCGTCGAGCGCGATTGCGAACGGAACCGCCGCCTGGAGCGCACGCAATTGATCGTTGCTGGCGTCACAGGCCGGTTCCTCGACTGCTTCGATCCGGGTACCGTCGAGGCCGGGCAGAATTTCGCGCGCGGTAGCCAGCGACCAGCCGCGATTGACATCGAGCCGCAGCCGCACGTTCGCGGGCAGCTCCGCCAGCAGCGAGCGCAGCGCGGCCAGTTCCGTCGCGGGCGCGGCGGTGCCGACTTTGAGTTTCATCACTGTAAAACCGGAATCGATCGCACGTCGCGCAAGGACAGGCCAGTCGCGGTATGCGCCGATCATGGCGTTGACCCGAACTTGCGGACTGCTGTCAGGCGCCAGCAGTGAGTGCAGCGGTAAATCGCGTGCGCGGGCCTGGAGGTCGAGCAATGCAGTTTCACAGGCGCAGCGCACAGCGGGGGTCGGGGAGGGCGCGTCCGGCAATGATTCAAACGCGGCTATGAGCGGTTTTCCGCGGATCCTGGCGGCCGCGTCGTCGAGTGCCCGTTTTGCCGCATCGTCGGTTTCGGTTCCGGCGCCGGGCAGCGGCGCACAGTCGCCAAGCCCGAGCCTGCCACGATCGTCGCGCAGCCGCAGTAACCAGCCGTTGCGCTCCGAGGTGATGCCGCGCGCCGAGGTCCAGGGCTGACGCAGCGTCAAAGTGTAAGCGTGCCAGCTGGCATCGAGTATCACTGTCTGTCGCTCAGGCAACCGGATTGGCCCCCGCGGTTACCGCCGCGCCGACCAGCGCGCTCAGGGCCAGCTGGAATTTTGCGGTGCTGGCAAGCAGTACGTTGAATCGCGGCCCGGGCTCATCGCTCCAAAACCGCCGCACCAGCAGCAGCGCCCAGGGCAGCACAGCGAACGGCAACCAGCCCCAGACTGATGACAATGTTGCGAGCGCCGGCAGCGCAACGAATGGAAGCAGCATCAGCAGCGCATATTCGATACAACTGGCCCTGCGCCCGAACGCCACGGCAAATGTCGATCTCCCGACACTCCGGTCATTGTCGAGATCGCGATAGTTGTTGACTGCGAGAACCGCAGCCGCGGGTAGCCCCAGGATCGCGCCGGCAATAACAGCGCGCGGTGTAAGATCCAGAGCGTGAAGGTAATAACTGCCCGCAACCGCGACCACGCCGAAGAACAGCCACACGAACAGTTCGCCCAGCGGCGTGTAGGAGATCGGGCGCGGGCCACCGCTGTAGGAATATCCCGCGACGATCGACAACACGCCGACCACCAGGATTGGCCAGCCTCCGGTGAAGACCAGATAGGCCCCGCACAGCGCCGCCAGGGAAAAACTCAGTCGCGCTGCGCTACGTACAGCCGCCGGCGCCAGCCACCCTTCGGCAGTCGCGCGCCTCGGTCCGAGGCGGGTCGACGGGTCGTCTCCGCCGCGTTCGAAGTCGGCCACATCATTGTGCAGGTTCGTGCCAATCTGGATCGTGGTCGCCGCGAGCATTGCCGCGAGCATTACCGCGAGCGAAATCGCATAGCCGTCGGCCCATGCCAGGCAGGTACCTACAATTACCGGTGCCACTGCGACCGGCAGCGTGCGTGGCCGAACCGCGGCGATCCAGTGTTGCAGCACTCGTTGGGGTCTCCGGTTCAGGAGCGGCGCGGGAACTTGCCAAAATCGGGTCGACGTTTCTCCATAAACGCGTTGCGGCCCTCGCGCGCCTCGTCGCTAAGGTAGAACAGACCGGTTGCATTGCCGGCCAGTTCCTGGATGCCCGCGAGTCCGTCGGTGTCGGCATTGAAAGCAGACTTCAGGCAGCGCAGGGCCATCGGGCTCAATTCGAGCATTCGTTGACACCATTCGATAGTTTCCGCCTCGAGCTTGGCAAGCGGTACGACTTTGTTGACCAGCCCCATGTGCAGTGCCTCATCGGCGCCATACTGGCGACACAGGAACCAGATTTCCTTCGCTTTTTTCATTCCTACCGTGCGCGCGAGCAGCCCGGAGCCGAGTCCGGCGTCGAAACTGCCGACCATGGGACCGGTCTGGCCAAACACCGCATTGTCCGCGGCGATAGTGAGGTCGCAAACAAGATGCAGCACATGACCGCCGCCAATTGCGTATCCGGCAACCATAGCAATCACCGGTTTTGGCAGGCGCCGGATCTGCATTTGCAGATCCAGAACATTGAGGTGATTCACGCCACTCTTGTCGGCGTAGCCGCCGTCTTCACCGCGTACTCGCTGATCGCCGCCGGAGCAGAAGGCTTTGTCCCCGGCCCCGGTAAGAATGATCGCACCAATGTCCTGGGCCATATGAGCGTGGTGGAAAGCCTCGCGTAGTTCCACGATGGTCTCAGGGGTAAAGGCATTGCGAACCTCGGGCCTGTTTATCGTAATTCGGGCGATTCCTCCGGCATGGTCGTAGAGGATTTCCTCAAAGTTCTTGTTCGGCACTGGCTTGAACTGCATCGGGAGGTCTCCGGCGAAAGGGCGGAGCTATTGTACGCGCGCGTTTGCCCGCATCAACCGCAGTGACCGAGCCGGGCGATCCGGGCTGCCTGCGTGATACACTTCGGAAGTGCAGTTTCCCTCAGGCGATTAGTGACCCCGCACCCAGCCAAACGTCCCGTGTTCAACCATTTTCTTGACCAGTTGCCGGCCCGACTGGAGGCTGCGCTCGCGTCGACCGAACGGGGCTACCTGACGAGCGTTACTCTTGATGTGCCGATGCCGGATTTTCCGACGCCCGTCGAGCTGCCGGACGAATCGATTTTCTGGTCGCGCCCTGCCCAGGGCCACTTCCGGCTAGGAGTGGGGCGAGCGCTGCGGCTTGCGTTCGCAGGTGTCGACCGATTCGAACAGCTCGACCAGCGATTGCGCGAACTCGAGTCGGACTGGTCGCGCGGCGACGATGTTCCCGGGGTATTTCTGGGGTTTGCCTTCAGCCCGGTCCAGGAGGTGCAACGCGACTGGGCCCCGCTTGCGAATACGCTGGCGCTGGTGCCGCGGGTCGTTATCGATCGCGGGCCGCTCGGTTGCCGCCTGACTTTCTCCTGCCGTGCCGACGAAGACCGCGACGATGTGATGGCCCACTGGCTTGACGGCGCGGGAGCCATCGTCCGCGCATTCGATCCGGATACAGTTATTGCCAATTCGGCTCCGATCGTGCTGCGCGAAATTCCGGGTGCCGAGGCGGACTGGCTCGCGCGGGTCAGAAGAGCGTTGGACGAAATTCGCAGCGGCAAGTTAGACAAGCTCGTTTTGACCCGTCGAATCACGATGCTGACTTCGCGACCATTGCGCCCGGGCGCAGTGCTGGCGTGGCTGGGCGACCGCTACAACGACTGCACATTGTTTTCTTTCCGCGAGTCCGACATGGCGCTGGTCGGGGTTTCGCCGGAGCGTTTGCTGAGTATTCGCGATGGCGCGGTACTGGCGGATGCGCTGGCCGGTTCGGCGCCGCGACTGACCCCGCCGGAAGAGGACCGCATCGCCGGCGAAATGCTGCTCAAAGAGATCAAGGCCCAACACGAACATGCAGTGGTTGTAGACGACATTATCGGCGCGCTTCGGCCGGATTGCGTAAGCGTCAGCGCATGCCAGGCGCCAAGCCTGCTAAAGCTCCCAACCGTGCAACACCTTTGGAGCCAGGTGCACGGTCAGTTGCGCGAGGGTGTGCGGCCGCTGGCGCTGATTTCCCGCCTGCACCCGACGCCCGCAGTGGGCGGTATGCCGCGCGAACAGGCTCTGACGTGGTTGCAAGACCACGGTGAAACCCGATGGGGCTGGTACACTGGCGGGGTTGGCTGGCTCGATGGAAACGGTGCCGAGGTTTCGGTGGTGTTGCGCTGCGGTCTTCTCAATGGCGCCACCGCCGATCTGTTTGCGGGTGCGGGAATTGTCGCGGGGTCGGTGCCGGAGACCGAGTTGGACGAGACGCGCTGGAAGCTGGATGCATTGCGTGAGGCGCTAGCCATTGGCTGACGATCAGGCGCTCGCGGGGCTGGCTCAGGCGCGGTCGCTGATTTCGGGCCTTGTGCAGGGCGGGGTAAAGCGGGCTGTGATATCGCCCGGCTCGCGCTCGACTCCGCTGGCACTGGCGTGCCTGCGCCATGAACGGCTCGAGACCGAGGTTGTCATCGACGAGCGCTCGGCCGCGTTTTTCGCGCTTGGCCTTGCCCGTAAAACGCGCCGGCCGGTTGTCGTGATTGCAACATCCGGTTCTGCACCGGCCAACTGGTATCCGGCCCTGATCGAAGCGCACGAAGACAGGGTTCCACTCATTTTCGTCAGTGCCGACCGCCCGCCGGAGCTGCTCGATTGCGGTGCCAACCAGACCACGAGTCAGAGCGCATTGTTCGGCGAGCGGGTTCGTGGATTTCTGGCGCTCGGGCCGGCCAGCGGCCTGGCTGTTGACTTTGCACATGCCGGCAGTGCCGGTGCGCGTGCCGCAGACCTTGCGCAATGGCCATGTCCCGGGCCGGTGCATGTAAATGTGCCTTTCCGCGAACCGTTGCTCGCAGGCGGCGCCCGGGTTGCGGATGCCGAGGTGCCTGGGGCGGCGGAGCCGGTCAGGGTCGCGCGGCCCGTTCTCGAACCCGATGAGTGGGCGCTCGGTCAGATAGACGAAGTAGTGTCGCGCGGACGCGGCATTATCGTTTGCGGTCCCTGCCACAGTGGCGAAATCGATCCGCCCGCGTTAGTCAGGCTGGCCGAAAAGTGCGATGCGCCGATCCTGGCCGACCCATTGTCCGGGCTGCGCTGCGGGCCTTGGCCGAAACGCTTTGTTGTCAGCGGGTACGATGCTTTCCTGCGTGGTCAGGCACCGGCGTATCCCGACTGGGTATTGCAGTTCGGCGGTACGCCTGTCTCGGCTACTTTGCAGCGCTGGCTGGCGCAGCCGCGGATGCCGCGCCCGATGGTCGTCGCAGCCTGTGCGCCGTGGCCCGATCCGGCGTTGCGGGCCAGCCTGGTCGTGCATGCCGATCCCGGACGCGTTATCGCAATGCTATGCGACATAGTCTCAGCCGTATCGCATGCAGACTGGACGGATACCTGGCGCCACAGTGACGACGAGACGCATTGCGCGGATACGACCATACTTCCACGCGAGGCTGCATTAATGCAGGCAGCCAGCGCCGCGATTGCCGAAAACGGCTCGCTGTTTCTTGGGAACTCAATGGTCATCCGCGATGCGGATTCGTTTCTGAGCGGTTGCGATAAGGCGCTTGCAATTTTCGGTAATCGCGGCGTCAGCGGGGTCGACGGCAATGTCTCCACCGCCGCTGGAATTGCCGCCGGCGGGACCGACGCGACGATCGCGATCGTGGGCGATGTGGCGCTGTTTCACGATTTGAACGGATTGACACTTGCGGCCCGGCATGGATTGAAACTGCTCGTAGTGAATAACGGTGGCGGGGCAATTTTCGGTTACCTGGCACAGCGCCAGTTGCCCGAGTTCGAACAGGGCTGGCTCACGCCGCCCGGGCTGAATCTGGGCGCGGTTGCGGAAGCGTTCGGGCTCGACTATCAGCGAATCGACAGCGCTGACGATCCATTCGCCGTGCTCGAGAGCGCCCTGTGCAGGCCTGGTCCAATGTTGATCGAGATGCTCGTCGCGCGCGAAGCCAGCGCTGTCGCCCATCAACAGTGGTGGCGTGCGATTGCTCCCGGCGACCGTTGACGTAAACATGAATTGCGCGAAGGCAGCACCCAATCCATTGCGCGCCATGGCGAGGGCCGCAGTGTTCGCCACGTTGCTGGTTATCGCCGTTCTGATCTATACGATCACCGCGGGATTTGATCGGCCGCTGGCAATGTCGGCCTATGTTGCGTTGCAGGCATATGCCTGCGCTGGTGTGACGGGATATTTCATGCGTGAGGTCGGCCGCCAGTCATGGCTGCGTATCGGCCTGGTCTGGTGTGGCACGTTTCTGCTGTGGCGCGTCGTCAGCGTCCTCGCCGGGTATGCGAATTCATTCGGTTCGAGCCAGGGGTGAGTCAGGCGCGACTTAAGTGCTGGTCGGTCCCATGCTGCGAACCCCGTTGTCGGCGCCTATCAACAACAAGTCCGCTGGACGTTGTGCAAAGATTCCGACACTGACGACCCCGGCGATCTGGTTCAGTCTCGTTTCCATGGCCGCGGCGTCGCTGAGCCGCAAGTTGTGGACATCGATGATCTGGTTGCCGTTGTCGGTAACGAACCCAGTGCGCAGTTCGGGCTGGCCTCCCGCTGCGACCAGCTGGCGCCCGACATAGCTACGCGCCATTGGAATGACCTCGACGGGTAGCGGGAATTGGCCGAGCACATCGACCAGCTTGCTGTCATCGATGATGCAGACGAATTTCTGCGATGCGGCCGCGACTATTTTCTCCCGCGTCAACGCACCACCGCCGCCTTTTATCAGGTGCAGGTTGGGATCTGCCTCATCGGCGCCGTCGACATATATGTCCAGTGTGCCGGCATCGTTCAGTTCGACGACTTCGATTCCCAGCCCTGCAAGACGGCTGGTCGAGGCCTCGGAGCTGGATACGGCGCCGCGAATGCTCCGTTTCATCGCCCCCAGCGCATCGATAAAGAAATTCACTGTCGACCCGGTGCCGACTCCAATCAACATGCCTTCCTCCACATGATCGATTGCTGCCGTGGCCGCGAGCCGCTTCTTTTCGTTCTGGTCCATTCGCTCCCCCGTTCGCCGGTTGTGTTGCACTGCAGCGGCAACAATAGCCCGAGATTACTCCTGACTCCAGTGCCAGACGGCAGGCAAAAAAAAGTGCCCGTCGATGCGGGCACTTTCGGTGCGCGGGTTGGGGCTCTGCCCCGACTCGCGAAGCGAAAAGGTATCAGCGCTTCTTGGAAACAGCTCGCTTTTTGCTTGCAGCGCGTTTCTTGGCGCTCGCAACTTTCTTCCGGGCCGTTGTTTTCTTCCGGGCCGCGGCCTTCTTGGCAACCTTCTTTTTCACTTTACGCTTGGCGACTTTCTTCTTCACCTTGCGTTTGGCAGCGGCAGCTTTCTTTTTGACTTTACGCTTGGCGACTTTCTTCTTCACCTTGCGTTTTGCGACTTTCTTCTTCACCTTGCGTTTGGCAGCGGCAGCTTTCTTTTTGACCTTACGCTTGGCGACTTTCTTCTTCACTTTGCGCTTGGCAGTTGCCGCTTTTTTCTTCACTACTCTTTTCTTAGCGACTTTGCGTGCAACGGCTCTTTTCTTAGTTGCAACTTTTTTCTTGGTCGTGCGCTTCTTCGCAGTGGTCTTTCGTTTCGTCGAAGCTTTCTTCTTCGAAACGGCTTTCTTTCTCGTAGCCATGTGTGTCTCCGTGTCAGGGTGTCCGCGAACGAGTATATACAAGAGTATTCAAAATTCCAGCAACTACTTTAGACACAAGGGTTTTTTGCGATGCACGTCACATCGTTGCATGCATCTTGGCGTCGCGTGGACACTAGCATTTGTGTCTTCATGTTGAAACGCACAGCACATACGGGTTTAAAGTGAATGATGTCTAAACACTATAAATAAAGGGTTTTACTTTGCCAGTCCAAGTATGAACTCCCACTGCGCAGGAGTGACTGGCATGATGGACAATCGATTGCCTCTGCGTAGAAGTGCAAGGTCCCTTAGTTCAGTCTCTGTGTATTCGCGCATTGTTCTTAGCGTTACCGGTTGTTTGAATTTGCGCACGTAACCGACATCGACCATGAACCAGCGCGGATTATCAGGATCACTTTTAGGATCGTAGTGCTTGTCATCGGGGTCGAATGCAGTGTGGTCCGGATATGCCTCGCGTTTGATACGCATCACGCCGTAAACGCCGGGCTCGTCGCAATTTGAATGGTAGAAAAACACTTTGTCGCCTTTCTTCATTTCGTCGCGCATCATGTTTCGTGCCTGGTAGTTACGCACGCCATCCCAGGGTTCTGTACGAACACGTTTCAGATCTTCAATGCCGAATTCTTCGGGTTCGGATTTCATAAGCCAGAATTTCACTTGTCACTCCCTGGTTGGTCGTTGCTACGATTTGGCGCGCACGATACGAGACCGGTTTCCGTTGCCACTGCGTGCAAGGGTATGTCCCAGGCTGACGGCTGTAACGCCGGAACCTGCTGAACATCGAATGCGAATCCGACCAGTCTCGGTTTGATCCACTTGCGCCGGTGCGCCAAAAACTGAAACGTCCGATCGTAAAAACCCGATCCCATCCCCAGGCGGTTGCCTGCAACGTCGAACGCAACCAGTGGAACTATGACGAGGTCGAGCCAGCGTGGCTCGATCAGCTGGGCATGGGTCGGGTCGGGTTCCGGGATCCCGTATCGATTTATCCGCAACTCGGTTTTGGCGTCGAGGCGCGCGAAGCGCAGCGGTTGCGGTTTGCGGCTACCCACGAGCGGCAAAAATACGTTCTTGCCGTCGGCCAATGCCTGCGCTACCAGTGGTTCGGGGCTGGCTTCTCCGTCAAAAGGAACGTAGCACGCAATATTTGTCGCTCGCCGGTAGAAGCGACTGCCTCGGGCGAACTCGCAGCAGCGCGCAGACAGTTCAACGCGGGTGGCTTCGTCCAGCGCCCGGCGGGTCCGGCGCAAGCGCTGCCGCAACTCGGATTTGTCCATGGGATCAACGATCAGATATTAGAAGGAGGCGCTTCCCGCCTGTGCCGGTGCAGATCATCGCTCTCGAACCAGAGCGATAGGTGGGACGCGGCGGTTAGTCTCAGGCTACCCGCCAAAAGCGGGTTTGCTCAACGACCCACGCGGCCGTAATGTCCCGATGTTACAGATTAGGCTCGAAGGGATCCCGATCTGCTGCCGAACACCGCAGGAAGCGCCAGTCTTATTTGTACTCAGTATACGTGAGCACGCGTGCGGCCGCTCAGAATTCGAGTTGCTGGCCGTGTTCCAGTGCCGTCTCGACTCGCTCGCGCATGTTTTTCAGGCGCTGGCCGAAAGAACCGTCAATTTCCCCGCCACCGCCGCCACCGGAATTTATTACTTCATGGGCAAGATTGAGGGCGGCCATGACCGCTATCCGGTCGAGGCCGACGATTCGACCGCTGTCGCGAATCTCGCGCATCTTGCTATTCAGCAGGTCAGCCGAATCGAGCAAAGCCTGTTTTTCATCAGCTGGACAGGAGATTTGGTACTCCTTTTCCAGGATGCGGATGGTGACACGAACTACCTCTGAGGACATTAGCCGTTCTCCATGGCTTTGAGTCGGCTGATCATTGCCTCTACACGGGCTCTGACCTGCTCGTTCTTTTGCAGAAGGGATGCGCGATCGGCGGTCAGGGCGTCCTGCCGTTGTTTTAGCGATCGATTCTCTTCCTTGAGTTGCGAGCAAATATCGACCAGATCGTCGAGGCGGCTCTCGAGACGTTTTAGTTCGATCTCGAATTCATGCTGGGGGCTGGTATCAGTCATTGCGCAACTATAGAACCCGCCTGTGAGACGGTCAATCGGTCAGGATCTGACGTCTGGGTTAAGCTGATATCGAGTGTTAGCATAAGCACCCGCCTGGAGCATGGGTCATCCCATGGAATTACCCGATTACAGCGAAATTGTCGCGCTCCTCCAAAACGCCGGCGCCGAGGCCAGCCCCGCCGAGCTGCATGGCGTGGTGGTCGGCCTTGTATGCGGCGGCGTCGAGAATCGATTTCATTGTTTGCTCGATTATCTTTACCCGTCGGGCGAGCGCAACGCAGGCGACGATCGTCTTCACAACCTGCTTGCGGGCCTTGACCGCGATGCCGGCAGGGATCTTGAATCGGGGCAATTGGCGTTTCGATTGCTGTTACCCGACGACGATTGGGAGGAGTATCTTCAGGTCGAGGCGCTCGCACAGTGGTGCGAGGGTTTCCTGCACGGCCTCGGCCGTGGCCAATTGGCCGCCGACAAGCCGTTGCCGGACGATGTGCGTGAGTTGCTGAACGATTTTGCCGAGATTACCCGTGCGGATCCGGACAGTGCCGGCGATGAAGACGAAGCGGACGCGGCGCTGACGGAAATTGTCGAGTATGTGCGCGTCGGTGTGCAGACAATCTATGAGGGTATGGACTCCGGCCGGCTCGGTTTGTCGCCCGGCCGTTTGCATTGAGGATCGGACTTGAACATTAAGGAATTTGCCAGGAGACGGCGTCAGATCATGCGCATGATGGGGCCGGGAGGAATCGCGGTCCTGCCGGCGGCGCCGGTCAAACTGCGTAACCGCGATGTCGAGTACGGCTACCGGCAGGACAGTGATTTTTACTACCTGACCGGTTTCGCCGAGCCGGAGGCGGTTGCGGTGCTGGTTCCCGGGCGCAAACAGGCCGAGTACATCCTGTTTTGCCGCGAACGCAACCCGGAGCGCGAAACCTGGGACGGCGTTCGCGCCGGACCGGATGGCGCGGTAGCCGATTTCGGTGCCGACGACGCGTTTCCTATTTCGGACATGGATGAGATCCTGCCCGGACTGATCGAGCAATCCGATCGCATTTATCACACACTCGGTGTACATCCCGACTTCGATCAGCAGGTACTCGGATGGGTAAGGCAACTGCGCTCCCAGTCGCTGAAGGGTATGCACACTCCGCACGAGTTTGTCGCTTTGGATCATCTTCTGCATGACATGCGCCTCTACAAGAGTCGCGCCGAGGTCGCCGCCATGCGCCGGGCGGCGCGTATTGCGGCCAACGGCCACCGCCGCGCGATGCGGGCCTGCCGCCCCGGCATGAAGGAGTTTGAAGTCGAGGCCGAACTGATTCACGAATTTCGCCGTCACGGAACCGATATCTCTTACGCACCGATCGTCGGTGGCGGGCGCAATGCCTGTACGCTGCATTACACGAGCAACGATGCCGAGCTGCAGGCGGGCGAGTTGCTGCTGATCGACGCCGGTTGCGAGTACGACTACTACGCCTCCGACATAACCCGTACGTTTCCTGTTGGCGGGAAATTCTCGAAGGAGCAACGCTTGATTTACGATATCGTTCTCGAAGCTCAGCTTGCTGCTATCGAACAGGTCCGGGTCGGTAATCACTGGAACGATCCGCACGACGCGGCGGTTCGGGTAATCACGAAGGGTTTGAAAAAGCTGGGAATTCTCAAGGGGACACCGGCGCAACTCATTCGTGACGGGAAATATCGCGAATTTTTCATGCATCGCACCGGACACTGGCTCGGCATGGATGTCCACGATGTCGGCGATTACAAAGTCGGCGATGAATGGCGGGTTCTCGAGCCGGGCATGGTGTTGACGGTGGAGCCGGGTATTTATATTGCGGGTGGGCGAAAAAATATTGCGCGCAAATGGTGGGACATCGGAGTCCGGATCGAGGACGACGTGCTGGTGACTGCGAAAGGGCCCGACGTATTGAGCCGGGATGTTCCCAAAACCGCTGCAGAAATCGAGGCGCTAATGGCGGCGTGATGCAGGTATGAGTTGGGATTACGACTTGGTTATTGCCGGCGGCGGCATGGTCGGCGCCAGTCTCGCTGCGGCGCTGGCACCGCTGGATCTGCGAATAGCCGTGGTCGAAACTCACCTGCCGGACGCGGCCGAACAGCCGAGTTTCGACGAGCGCTCTACGGCTGTCGCCTATGGCAGCCGGGTCATTCTGGAAACGATCGGGTGCTGGGAGGCGATCTCGCCCCACGCAACTCCGATTGACACGATTCATATCTCGGAACGCGGGCGCCCCGGTATTTCGCGTATTGCGGCGCGCGAGCAGGGCGTGCCGGCTCTCGGTTACGTCGTGCCAAATCGGGTGATCGGTCACGCTGTTTGGCCGTTGCTAGAAAGTGCCTCGAATATCGAATTGCTGACGCCGGCTTCGGTAGAAGGTGTCGAGATCGATGCAGGCGAGGCCGTGCTTTCCGTTGCAATTGGCGATGGTATAAGGCGTATTACCGCGGGCCTGCTGATCGCGGCAGACGGAGCCCGGTCGCGTTTACGTGAGGCACTGGGAGTGGACGCGAGTGTCTCCGATTACCGCCAGAATGCTGTGGTGACGACGATTGCGACGGCGCGGCCGCATCGCAACACTGCTTACGAACGCTTCACCGACACCGGGCCGCTTGCGGTGCTGCCGCTGGACGACGATCGTTGCAGTGTGGTCTGGACCGTGGCGCGCGAAACCTGCGATACCGTGCTTGGCTGGGACGACGACGCTTTCATGGCAAAGCTGCAGGAACAGTTCGGGTTTCGCCTCGGCGAGATCGAGCGTGTTGCCCGGCGTGCCGCATACCCGTTGTACCTGGTGCAGGCGCAACAACAAACCCGCCCGCGCGCGGTGCTGCTCGGGAATGCGGCACACGGTTTACACCCGGTCGCAGGCCAGGGGTTCAATCTCAGTTTGCGTGATGTGGCGGCGTTGGCTGAGACGCTTGCGGAGCATGTCGACGATCCCGGCGGCCCGAGAATGCTCGCCCAATACGACGACTGGCGCCGCGCCGATCAGAAAAAGGTGATCGCGTTTACCGATGGACTGGTGCGTCTTTTCACCAATCCGCTGGCACCCGTACGCGGCGCCCGCAATGCCGGTTTGATCATGTTCGAGCTCTTGCCCGGAGCGAAACGTTTGTTTGCGCGTCACACAATGGGGCGTGCGGGGAAGCTGCCGCGGCTGGCACGCGGGGTCCCGCTGGTATGAGTGACTATGATGCCGTCATAGCTGGTGGAGGCATGGTTGGCGCCACGCTCGCCAACCTGCTTGCGGTTGCACTACCCGAACTCAGAGTTGCCGTGGTAGAGGGCCGCCAACCCGAGTCAATGCCCGCCGCCGATGCCGAATGGAGTAACAGGGTATCCGCCGTATCCGGTGCATCGCGCCACATTTTGCATGCAGCCGGGGCTTGGCAGGGCATTGACCCCGCACGCCTGTCACCGTACCGGCGAATGGTGGTGTGGGATTCTTCGGGCGCTGCGGACAGTGAGTCGTCGTTGCGATTCGACAGTGCCGAGCTGGGAGTTTCGGAGCTCGGGCATATTGTCGAGAATCGTTCGATTCAGGCCGGATTGTTTGGCGCGCTGGCCCGCTGTTCGCAGATTGAATGGCTGTGTCCCGACAGGGTCGAGGCTTTCGATGCCGAAGCGAGCCAGGTCATAGTGTCGCTGTCACGTAACAACACAATCTCGACACGGTTGCTGGTCGGTGCGGATGGGGCGAACTCATCCGTACGCCGGATCGCCGGAATCGAGGTCCGGCACCGCGACTATCACCAGCATGCGCTCGTTGCCACCGTCGCCACCGAGCGTGACCATGGGCAAACCGCGTGGCAGCGGTTTTTGCCCGAGGGTCCGCTCGCGTTCTTGCCGCTCGCGGACGGTCGGTGCTCGATCGTCTGGTCGACAACGCCGGCGGCGGCGGAAAGCCTGCTGCAATGTTCCGAGGAGGAATTTATTGCTGCGCTGCAAAAGGCAAGCGATAGCATTCTTGGATCGATTGTCGGTGTCTCCAACCGCGCCAGTTTTCCGCTTCGCGCTCTACATGCGCGTCGCTACACCGGCAAGCGTCTGGCCCTGATCGGCGACGCGGCGCACGCAGTGCACCCGATGGCGGGACAGGGCGTAAATCTGGGTTTTCTTGATGCCGCTGCGCTGGCCGAGGTGTTGGCGGAGTCGCTTGAGCGCGGCGGCGACCCGGGCGACAGTCGGCCCTTACGCCGCTACGAGCGGTGGCGCAAGGGTGAAAATCTGGCGATGGCCGGTTCGATCGATTTGCTGCACCGGTTGTTTTCGGCGCAGGCCAAGCCGTTGGGTCGCCTGCGCGCAACAGGGCTTGGGCTGGTCGACAAGAGCGCGTTGATCAAACGGTTTTTTATGCTGCGAGCGACAGGCGTGGGGGGCGATCTGCCACGCTGGGCGCGCAATGACCCGGGAGCCAATGACCAGGTACGCAACGGTCGCGGCAACGGCGTAAACTAGTCCCTGACCGATTATCAAAGCCGAAGTGGAGAGACGATGCCGCGGACCAGACTCGAAGAACTGCTTGCGGAACTTGACCAGCAGATTGCCGGCGCCGACAGCCTGGACGGCGATCTGAAACAAAGGCTGGAGCAATTGCAAACCACCATCGAGTCGCGCCTCGGTGAGGCCGAAACGCAATCCGGTCCGGGCAGCCTGGTCGAACCCGTGCGCCAGGCCATCGACGAATTCGAAGATTCCCACCCGACGCTGACGCTGACGCTCGGTCGCATCATGGATGTCCTGAACAAACTCGGGATCTGACCCGGATATGCCGAGGCGTTGGCTGCCGCTGCTGGCGTTGTTGTTGTGCGCCGGTACCGGCCCTGGCCCCGCACATGCGGCCGACACGGTCGAAACGTCCGGTGACATCCTGCGAGTCGCCCTGCCGCTGGCGGCGTGGGGCATGACCTTTCAGCGCGACGATCAGCCGGGGCGCCTGCAGTTTTACAAGGCGTTTGGGGCAACGGTGGCCGGAACACTCATGCTGAAGACGGTCATCGACAAGGAACGTCCCGACGACGATGGCGAGGACGATGCGTTTCCCTCGGGGCATGCAGCCACTGCTTTTTCCGGTGCATCTTTCATCCAGCGCCGCTACGGTTGGCGCATGGGTGCGCCGGCTTATGCCGTTGCCGGCTATGTCGGCTGGACCCGGATCGATGCCGACAAACACGATGGTTGGGATGTACTGGCAGGCGCCGCCCTCGCGACCGCGCTGACTCACGCGTTCGTGACGCCGCACATCGGCAATGTCGACGTGACTGCGAAAATTGCCGCCGACGGCTGGTATTTCGGCCTGACGGCGCGCTGGTGACGGGCTGACTCAGGCGCCGAGCGCGTCTATTTTGGCGGCGCAGATAAAATCGTTCTCGGACAGTCCGGAAATGGCATGGGTGGTGTAGCGCACAAAACAGCGGCCGTAGCCCAGTTCCAGATCCGGGTGATGGTCTTCGCCGTGGGCGATCCAGGCCACTGCATTGACGAAAGCCATCGTGCGGTGAAAGTCGCTGAATCGAAACTCCTTCTCGATGGCTTTTCCTGCCGCGTCAATCGTCCAACCGTTGGCCAATTTGTCCAGATAGTCCTCGGCCTGGGGCCGTTCCAATGGTTCGACGCCGCCCTCACAGGGTTTGCATCGCTTGTCTCTGAAATCGGTCATGATTTTTCTCCCGGCGCGGCCGGCGGCAGGCAACGCAGATTGCCGTAGGCGTCAGGATTCACGCCGCGGGTAGCGTCTGACGACATAGTCCTCTACCAGTTGCTGGAACTGATCTGCGATACCCTGACCCTTCAAAGTTACCGTCTTTTTGCCATCCTCGTACACCGGCGCGACCGGAACCTCGCCGGTTCCCGGCAGGCTTATGCCGAGGTTTGCGTGTTTACTTTCTCCCGGGCCGTTCACCACACAGCCCATGACCGCGACGGTCATCTCCTCGACGCCACGGTATTCGCGCCGCCATTGCGGCATCCGCTCGCGCACATGAGTCTGAATGTCGCGCGCCAGTTCCTGAAAATACGTGCTGGTGGTTCGCCCGCAGCCGGGGCAGGCGATGACCATCGGCGTGAACGCGCGCAATCCCATCGTCTGCAGTATTTCCTGAGCAACTATGACTTCGCGGCTGCGGTCGCCGCCCGGTTCCGGGGTCAATGAGATGCGAATCGTATCGCCTATCCCCTGTTGCAACAGCACGGCAAGTGCTGCGGTCGAGGCGACGATTCCCTTGGAGCCCATGCCGGCCTCGGTCAGGCCGAGGTGCAACGCATAGTCGCAGCGCTGCGCCAGTTCCGTGTAAACGCTAATAAGGTCCTGCACTCCGCTCATCTTGCAGGAGAGGACAATCCGGTCGGCGCCAAGTCCCAGCTGACGCGCCCGATCCGCGCTGGCGACGGCAGATTGGATCATCGCCTCGTGGACGATGGCCCGGGCCTCGCGCGGTGTCGGCAATTCCGAATTCCGGTCCATGAGCCGGGTCAACAGTTCCTGGTCGAGGCTGCCCCAGTTGACCCCGATTCTGATGGGTTTGTCGTGGCGGCAGGCGACTTCGATCATCGCGCCATATTGCGAGTCGCGTTTGCTGCCGCGTCCGACATTGCCGGGATTGATCCGGTATTTTGCCAGCGCTTCCGCGCATTCGGGGAAGCGGGTAAGCAGTTTGTGGCCGTTGAAATGGAAGTCGCCGACCAGCGGAACATCGACGCCCTCGCGTGCCAGCAGGTCGCGGATATGCGGTACCTGTCGGGCGGCGTCCTCGTTGTTGACCGTGATCCGGACGAGTTCGGAACCGGCTCTGGCGAGGCTTGCGACCTGGTCAGCTGTGGCCCGCGCATCGGCGGTGTCGGTATTGGTCATCGATTGAACAACGATCGGAGCGCCGCCGCCGATTACGACGGCGCCGACGGGAACCGCGGTCGTGTTGCGTCTATTAGTCACTTCGCTCCCTGGTTCATCCTCGCTCGCGTCATTGGGTCGCGGCGCGAGTGTCCATTATCCATTTGCCGACATTTGACTCGAGTACGTCCAGCGGCACAGCGCCGCTGCCGAGCACGGTGTCATGGAACGCCTTGATGTCGAAGTGTTCGCCGAGCCTGAGTTCACTGCGTTCGCGCAGTTCCAGGATTTTCAGCTGGCCGATTTTGTAAGCCAGCGCCTGGCCCGGCCAGGCAATGTAACGGTCGATTTCATTGATGATGTCATGTTCGGTTTTTGCCGCATTGCTGCGGAAAAAGTCGATCGCCTGGTCGCGGCTCCAACCGCGAAAATGAATGCCGGTGTCGACGACCAGGCGGACCGCGCGCCACATGTCATAGGTAAGCTGGCCGAATCGCGAATAGGGATCCTGATACAAGCCCAGTTCGGGGCCGAGACTCTCGCTGTACAGGGCCCAGCCTTCGACAAACGCGGTGAAACCCGAATAGCGGCGAAAATTCGGCAGGTCGCCGAGTTCCTGCGCGAGTGCTATTTGCAGATGATGGCCGGGCATCGCCTCGTGCACGGTCAGGACTTCGATTTCGTATTTCGGTCGAACCTCGGGCCGGTACAGGTTTACGTAATAGAAGCCCGCGCGACTGCCGTCCGCGGCCGGACGACTGTAATAGCCACTCGTCGTGTCCGGCGCCGAGGCCGCTGGAATCGGCTTTACCCCATATGGCATACGCGGAAGCCGGCCAAACAACCTGACCAGTTCGGGGTCGATGCGTTTGCTCGTCGCACGGTAAGCCTGTAGCAGATCATCCGGGTCGTCGAAGTAAAACTGGCTGTCGGTGCGAAGAAACTGCAGGAATTCATCGAAGCTGCCCGAAAATCCGACCTCCTCGATCACCGCCAGCATTTCTTCTCGGATTCGCTGGACTTCGGCCACGCCGATTTCGTGAATCTCATCGGGGGTCAACGCGGTGGTCGTGTAGGAACGGGCCCGAAACTCGTAGAATTCCCGGCCTGCCGGCAAGTCCCACGCGCCTACGGTTTCGCGGCAGGCCGGTAAATAGGTATCCGTAAAAAAGGTGTAAAGCCGCTGATAGGCAGGCACCACCACCTCGCGGATGGTGCGCGCACCGAGTTCGCTCAACCGCTCACGATCCTGCTCCCCGATCGAGTCGGGGAAATTCCGGAATGGCTCGAAAAACGGACTGTCCTCAGCCGTCCCGACCAGCTGACTTTCGATCTGTGCGGGCACCCGTTCCATGATGACGCGTGGATGGGTCATGCCACGGCTGATCCCCTGGCGCAGCAATTCGATCGTCTGGTCAACGTAGAGGCCGAGCGACGCGAGCCGCGCAATCCAGTCCGCATAGTCTTCGAGAGAATCAAAAGTCAGTGCCTGGGAGACTTCGTTCGCCGTCTGGACGCCACCACGCTGGTTGAGTGGCTGCAGGTACGTCATGTACTTGAAGGACTCGAGACGTTCCTGGTACTCGCGCTTGAAAAGCTCGTAGTTGAGCTTCTCTGCCTCGGGCAAATCACTGAAACTGATTTCAGACAGCCTCACCAGGACTTCGCCGTCCTCGAGATATTGGCGTTCGAGTTCCTCCAGGCGTAAGTCCGGCCAGCGGTCGTTATAACGACTGTCGCCGAGATAACTCGCGTACAACGGGTTGTTTTCCAGATCGAGTTCCCACGCGTCCGCAAACAGCGCGTGAAGTTCGGCGACGGCAGTGGCTTCGTCGGCGCGGGCCGGCGCGGGAACGAGGCCGGCAAGGACGACCAGGAACAGGGGGGCAAGGCGGATCGGATTCATTCTCCGAATACTCCGGATTTTGAAGGCGCACAATTGTCGCCGCCAAATAGCAGGGCCGCAAGCATGTTGGTTGGAGGCGGGCCGGACGATCGGCTATTATCTGTCGCTCCAACCTATAGCCTCCCCTGGGAGAGACCCCGGAACGACCGACCGGGGCGCCGAAGGCGCAACCCGCCCGGAAACGCTCAGGCAAACGGACCGGGAGAGGCTGGTTGGCTCTGGAGAGCGGCCGCAAAAGCGGTCCACCGAAGGGGCCGGATGGCGCTGACGCAGCATCCAATCTCTCAGGTTTCAGGACAGAGGGGCGGCGGGTGTTGACCTGCCACCTGTATTCGTCCGACGCAGACCTGCCATAAAAGAGCGAGGCCAGCATGCAACAGCGTACTCCACTATATGAATGTCACGTCGCCGCCAATGCGCGCATTGTCGATTTCGGTGGCTGGGACATGCCGCTGCATTACGGGTCGCAGATCGATGAGCATCATGCCGTCCGTCGCGATGCCGGTATGTTTGATGTCTCGCACATGACGGTTGTCGATCTCGAGGGTGCCGGCGCGCTGCCGTATTTGCAGAATCTGCTGGCCAATGACGTTGCCAAGCTGAAAACGCCGGGTCGTGCACTCTACACTTGCATGCTGAACGACGCGGGCGGGATCATCGATGACCTGATCGTCTACTTTCTCGGGCCCGGGAGATTCCGTGCGGTGGTCAATGCGGCCACGCGGGACAAGGATCTGGCCTGGATGCGGCAGCATAGCGCCGGTTTCGATGTGGCGCTGACCGAACGCGCAGAACTGGCGATGATTGCGGTTCAGGGTCCGACGGCGCGCGAGCGGGCGGCGCAGGTGCTGCCCGAAGATGCGCGTGAGGCCGCACTCGCGGCGAAACCGTTTCATGCGCTCGAAGTCGGCGACTGGCTGGTTGCGCGAACCGGCTACACCGGCGAAGACGGCTGGGAGATTACATTGCCGGGAGATGCGGCAGCGGATGCGTGGCGACGGCTGGTTGAGCACGGCGTGCGTCCCTGCGGTCTCGGCGCCCGTGACACCTTGCGCCTCGAGGCGGGGATGAACCTTTACGGTACCGACATGGATGAGACCACCAGCCCGCTGGAGTCCGGCCTCGACTGGACCGTAGCCTGGGAGCCGGCCGAGCGGTCCTTTATCGGGCGCGCGGCACTCGACGCGCAGCGCGAACACGGCGTCCCGAGAAAATTCGTCGGGCTGTTGCTGGAGGGCCGCGGTGTCGTGCGCGGTCATCAGAAGATCCTGTTCGGCGGACACGAAGGCGAAGTGACAAGCGGTACTTTTTCGCCGACGCTCGGACGTGCGATAGGCATGGGGCGGGTTCCGGCCGCGGCCAGTGGCGAATGCCATATCGAGATACGAGGCAAGAAATTGCCCGCAAAAATCGTGGCACCGCCATTTGTACGCAACGGAAAGATCCGCATTGAACTGTAATGGCGTCAGGGCTTTACTGATTCTATCTATCTGGAGTAGTTGATCATGAGCGAATTGCCGGGCGATCTGAAATACACGAAGGACCACGAATGGGCGCGTGTCGAGGACGATGGCACCGTGAAAATCGGTATTACCGATCACGCGCAGACGGCGCTGGGCGACCTGGTCTATATCGAGCCGCCGGAAATTGGCAGCACGGTGGCCGCGGGCGACAGCTGTGCCGTGGTCGAGTCGGTGAAGGCGGCCTCGGACGTTTACAGCCCGATCGGTGGCGAGATCACCGCTGCCAATGAATTGCTGGCCGACGCCCCGGAAACGGTCAATCAGGATCCGTATGGCGACGGATGGTTGTTCGCGGTGCGGCCTGACGACAACGCGGAACTGGACGCGTTGATGGATGCCGATGCCTACCAGGCACTGCTGGACGAAGAGGGCTGACGAGCCCGGGGAGAGAGGGTATGGCATTCATACCACACACCGAAGAAGACATCGCGCAGATGCTCGCCGAGATTGGCGTCGATGACATCGAGGACCTGTTCAGTGAAATACCGGCCGGCCTCAAGGCGGCTGCGCTGGAGGGTGTTCCCGCGGCGGTACCCGAGATGGCAATCACCCGGACGATGCGCCAACTGGCCGCGCGCGATGGCAGTCCGTTGAGCTTTCTTGGCGGCGGCGCCTATGAGCACCATATCCCGGCGGCGGTCTGGGAGGTAACCACCCGTGGTGAGTTTTACTCCGCTTACACGCCCTACCAGGCGGAGGCGAGCCAGGGGACGCTGCAGCTGATCTACGAGTTCCAGAGCATGATCACTGCGCTAACCGCGCTCGATGTGTCGAACGCGTCGCTCTACGACGGTGCGTCGGCACTGGCGGAGGCGAGCCTGATGGCGATTCGCGCCAACCGCAAATCCAAGTCCGCTACGGTTCTGGTGCCGCGGTCGGTCAACCCGCGCTACCTCCGGGTTGCCGAGAGCATTGCGGGCAATCAGGGAGTGACCTTTGCACCAATAGATTTCGACCCCGAAACCGGCACGACACCTCTCTCCGCGCTGGCATCCTGGGCGGACAAGGACGTGACCGCCCTGGTAGTTCCGCAACCGAATTTCTTTGGCCGTTACGAAGATGTCGATGGGTTGACCGATTGGGCGCATGCGCATGGCGCGCTGGCGATCGGGCTGGTCAATCCGACTTCGCTGGCTCTGCTCAAACCCCCGGGCGAATGGGGCGGCCAGGGGGCCGATATCGCCTGTGGCGAAGGTCAACCGCTCGGTGTGCCGCTGTCTTCCGGCGGGCCCTATCTCGGGTTCATGGCCTGCAAGAAAGCCTTTGTGAGACAGATGCCTGGACGCATCGTCGGCCGCACTGTCGATCTCGATGGGAAATCCGGATTTACGCTGACGCTGCAGGCGCGCGAGCAACACATTCGCCGTTCCAAGGCGACATCCAATATCTGCACCAACCAGGGCCTGGTGATGACGGCGGCGACTATCTATATGAGTCTGCTGGGCGCCAGCGGGCTGGCGCGGGTCGCCGCGGCGAGTTGTTCCAACACCAGTGCACTGGTTGACGCGTTGTCCGCGCTGGACGGCGTCGAGTCCGTGTTTAGCGGTGCCGGCTTCCATGAGGCGGTATTGCGCCTCGACCGGCCGGTACAGCCGGTGCTGGATGCGTTGGCGCAACGCGACATTCTCGGTGGAATAGATCTCGGCCCGGAGTTTCCGGAACTGGGTCACTGCATGCTGATTTGCGCGACCGAAACCAAAACCGACGAGGATATCCGGCACTATGCCCGGGCGCTGGCCGATATCCTGCAACAAGCGCAAGTAGCCTGAAGAGGCTGGAGAAAAAACCGATGGCAGGAATCACCTTCAAGGGTCAACCGACGCGCACCGCCGGCTCGCTGCCGGCGATCGGCAGTAAGGCGCCAGATTTCGAATTGACCGGTACAGATCTCGCTCAGTACACGCTTGGGCAATGGTCGGGTCAGCGCAAGTTGTTGAATATTTTTCCGAGTGTCGATACCCCGGTTTGCGCCGCGTCAGCGCGCAGGTTCAACGAGGAAGCGAGCCGGTACGCCGACACAGTGATGCTGAACGTGTCAGCGGATCTGCCTTTTGCCCAGAATCGTTATTGCGCGTCGGAGGGCCTTGCAGACGTCAGGAATCTCTCGACGTTTCGGGCGCCCGAGTTCGGGGTCAACTACGGTGTGCGGATCGAAGAAGGTCCGCTGCGCGGATTGTGCGCCCGGGCAATCGTCGTGATAGACGAGCATGACACCGTGGTACATACACAACTCGTCGCCGAGATCGGTGACGAACCCGATTATGAAGCGGCACTGAAGGCGCTTGGCTAGACGTTGGTCGGACGATCAGGATGCAAATGAGATGAGTGACGCGAAACTGATTTTCGAATACTCGCGCGAGGGCCGAAGTGCCCACGCGCAGGCTCCGCTGACGCTTGCCGAGGCGGACGTGCCGGTGCACCTGAGGCGCCAGACGCCCCCGGCATTGCCTGCTGTTTCCGAGTTGCAGGCGGTGCGTCACTACACCCGCGTATCGCAAAAAAACTTCTCCATCGACACCCATTTTTATCCGCTTGGGTCCTGTACGATGAAGTACAACCCGCGTGCCTGTAACACGCTGGCAATGCTGCCGGAGTTCCTGTCGCGCCATCCGCTCGGGCCCTCGAGCCACGGCCAGGGCTTTATGCAGATCCTGTGGGAGTTGCAGGAAATGCTGAAGGACGTCACCGGCATGCGCGGCGTCTCTCTTACGCCGATGGCGGGTGCCCAGGGCGAATTCGCCGGGGTTGCGATGATCAAGGCCTATCATCATGCTCGCGGCGATCATGAGCGTGACGAGATACTGGTTCCGGAAGCGGCGCACGGCACCAACCCCGCGACGGCGGTAATGTGTGGCTGCAAGGTCAAGGAGTTGCCGACGCTGGCGGACGGCGACGTCGATCTCGACGCCCTGCGGGCGGCGGTCGGACCGCGTACCGCCGGAATCATGCTGACCAATCCGTCGACTCTCGGCGTTTTCGAGCGGCACATCGTCGAGGTTTCCGAAATCGTCCATGACGCCGGGGGACTGCTCTATTACGACGGCGCCAATCTCAATGCGATTCTCGGCAAGGCCAGGCCCGGCGACATGGGGTTCGATGTCATTCATATGAACCTGCACAAGACTTTTTCCACCCCGCACGGCGGCGGCGGTCCGGGCTCTGGCGCGGTCGGCGTCGGTGAACGTCTGTTGCCGTATTTGCCGGTCCCGATTGTCGGGCGTGACGATGACGGCTTCCACTGGCTTACTGAATCCGAGCGTCCCGATAGTATCGGTCCGCTTTCGGCGTTCATGGGTAACGCCGGCGTGCTGCTGCGAGCCTATGTCTACATGCGCATGCTCGGGCGTGACGGGATGCGCCGCGTTGGTGAGTTTGCGACGCTCAATGCCAACTACCTGGCCAGGCGGCTGGAGAGAGCCGGTTTCACTCTGGCCGTACCCGAGCGTCGCGCCAGTCACGAGTTCATTGTCACGCTAAAAAGCGAGGCGCGCGAACTCGGAGTCACGGCGATGGACTTTGCGAAACGGCTGCTCGACTATGGCTATCATGCTCCGACGACGTATTTCCCGCTGTTGATTCCCGAGTGCCTGCTGATAGAACCAACAGAGACCGAAGCCAAAGAAGACCTGGACGGTTTCGTTGCCGCTTTGACGGCGATACGAGAAGAGGCGAGCACCGATCCCGACCTCGTAAAGGGTGCGCCGTACTCGACCCCGGTGCGCCGTCTCGATGATGTCCGGGCGGCACGCCACCTGGACCTGGCATGGGGCCCACAGGCTGAACAGTGAGGCCGGTCCCCCATAATCGCCGGGGTATGTCGCGGCTGGTCTCGGCGACCCGCAATTCGGTGCGCGGGTTGAAAGCGATATTTCGCAGCGAGGAGGCTTTCCGGATGGAAGCGATCGCTTCGATGATCCTGATACCGCTGGCGTTCTGGCTCGATGTCAGCAAGGTCGAGCGGGCGTTGCTGATATCCAGTTTGCTGCTACTTCTTATCGTCGAAATGCTCAATACTGCAATCGAGGTGGTAGTCGATCGCATCGGCACGGAAATCGATCCTTTGTCAGGCCTGGCGAAAGATGTTGCGTCGACGTCGGTGATGTTTGCCGCGATCCTCGCCGGATCGGTCTGGGCCATCATCGTTCTGTTCTAGTCTCACCTGAGAGTAACTCCAATGACGGCACTAATCTGCGGCTCCGTCGCATATGACACGATCATGGTTTTCCCCGGGCGCTTCAGCGAGCACATCCTTGCGGACAAGATTCACATGCTGAATGTCGCGTTCCTCGTTCCCAAAATGCGGCGCGAGTTCGGCGGATGTGCCGGAAACATTGCGTACAACCTGAAACAGTTGGGCGGCGACTGCTACCCGATGGCGACCGTGGGCAAGGACTTTTCGAGCTACGCGGACTGGATGAAAAGTTGCGGCGTGGATCGCAGGTACATTCGCAGGTTCGACGACGAATATACCGCCCAGGCTTACATCACGACGGATCTGGATGACAACCAGATCACGGCCTTTCATCCGGGCGCGATGAATCGGTCCGAACTGAACCATGTTCCCACCGACGCCGGCATCAGAATCGGACTGATATCGCCGGATGGCCGTGACGGCATGCTTGCGCACGCCGAGGAATTCGCGGACGCCCGGATCCCGTTTATGTTCGATCCCGGCCAGGGCCTGCCGATGTTCGACGGTCCGGAACTGCGTCGATTCATCGAGCTCGCGACGTGGGTCACAGTAAACGACTATGAGGGCGAACTATTGTCACAACGCACCGGGTTGGCACCGGCGCAAATCTCGGAACGGGTTGAAGCGTTGCTGATTACCCGAGGTCACAAGGGTTCGGTCGTGTATTTGCAGGGTAACCGCCATGACATACCGGTTGCCCCCATCGCGGAAGCGCTGGATCCGACCGGGTGCGGTGATGCGTACCGGGCGGGCCTGTTATTCGGACTGATGAACGACTGCGACTGGGAGACGACCGGGCGCATCGCGTCGTTGATGGGTGCGATAAAGATAGAGTCGCACGGGACGCAAAACCACAAATTCACCTTTGAGGCATTCCGCGAACGTTACCGGGAGAGCTTTGCCAGGGAACTGCACATATGATTCTGACTCAAAGGGACATGATGCGTCCGATTGTCACGATTTTTCTGCTGCTGTTCACCACTGCGGGCTTCGCCGAGGAAACCGGTGCCTGGCGCCGTACGCTCGAGGAAATCTCGACCGGCGTTGTCTCCATCAAAGTAGACGGTGTCCGCGCCTTCGACACCGAGTGGAACCAGACGACCCAGGCGACCGGTTTCGTGGTCGACCGCGAGCGCGGCCTTATTCTGACCAATCGCCATGTCGTGACCTCGGGTCCGGTGACCGCCCAGGCGGTGTTCCTGAATAACGAAGAGGTCGATCTGAAGCCGGTCTATCGCGATCCCGTGCACGACTTCGGGTTGTATCGCTTCGATCCGTCTGCGCTGCGGTTTATCGAACCCTACGAGTTTCCACTGCGGCCCGATCGCGCCCAGGTCGGGCGGGAAATCCGGGTGGTCGGCAACGATGCCGGCGAGCAGCTTTCGATCCTGGCCGGAACGATTGCCAAACTCGATCGCAGCGCGCCCAACTACGGACGTGGAAAATACAACGATTTCAATACCTTTTACATTCAGGCGGCATCCGGAACGTCCGGTGGCTCGTCGGGGTCGCCAGTGGTCGATGCCGACGGTAATGCCGTGGCGCTGAACGCCGGTGGCAGTGCGCAGGCAGCCTCGAGCTTTTTCCTGCCGCTGGAGCGGGTGCGGCGCGTGGTGGACATCATTCGCGGCGACGGATTGGTTACCCGCGGTACGCTGATGACGATATTCGCGCATACCTCGTACGGCGAATTGCGCCGTCTCGGTCTGACCGAGGACATAGAGGCGCGGGCGCGCGCGGCACAGCCCGACCAGACCGGTATGCTCGTGGTGCAACAGGTCGTTCCCGGCTCGCCGGCACAGAACAAGCTCGAACCCGGCGATATCCTGATAGCGGTCAACGGCGGATTGATCACCCGGTTCGCCGCGCTCGAGGCGCTGCTCGACGATGCTGTCGGCGACAACGTGACGGTCGAAGTGCAGCGCGGCGGGGAGCGCTTCGGTTTTACTCTCGACGTCATCGATTTGCATGCGATCACGCCGGCGGCCTTTCTCGAAATCAGCGATGCGGTTCTGCACACCGTTTCCTACCAGCAGGCGCGGCACCTGAATATGCCGGTCATGGGTGTTTTCGTTGCCAATCCCGGTTACATGTTCAGCGCTTCCGGGATCCCACGCGGCGCGGTAATCGCTCAGTTGAATGGCCGGCCGGTTCCCGACCTGGACACATTTGTCGGCAAAATTCGGGAGCTTGCCGACGGCCAACAGGCAACGATCCGCTATTTCACATTCGACGATCCGCAAACCACGAAACTGCGCAGCGTAAACATCGACCGGCGCTGGTATCCGGCTCGTCACTGCCGCCGCGATGACACCCTCGGTTACTGGCCATGTGAGCCGCTTCCGGAAGTGGGAAGCGCGGCTCCGCCGGCGCCGGCCTCGACCGAATTTGTCACCAATGGCGACTCGCGGGCGCGCAAGATTGCGCCGTCGCTGGTGCTGGTGAATTTCGATATGCCGTACATTATTTCCGGTGTCTCCGAGCGTCACTACCACGGAACCGGACTCGTGGTCGATGCGGAGCGCGGGCTGATCGTTACCGACCGCAACACCGTGCCGGTCGCGATGGGAGACGTGAAAATCACGTTTGCCGGAACGGTAGAAGTTCCGGGACGGGTCGAATATATCCATCCGTTGCACAACCTCGCCGTTATTTCCTATAACCCGGAACTGGTGGGCGATACGCCGGTCCGATCGGCAGTTTTCAGTCCGCAAGTTGCCGAGGAAGGCGACGAGATATGGGTGGCGGGGCTGAAGGGCAACAGCAATCCGTTCATCCAGAAAAGCCAGGTCGCAGCGGTCGATGCGGTCGGTTTTCCGTTGTCGAGAACTCTGCGCTTCCGCGATACCAACCTCGAGACAATCGCGGTCGTAAATGCGCCCGGCAACGTCGATGGCGTGCTGCTCGATTCCAAGGGACGGGTAATGGCGACGTGGTCGAGTTTTGCGTTCGAAGGGGCCAATAAGAAACTCGAGCAGGTGACATTCGGAATTGCCGGAGACCTCGTCGAGGAGATGGTCGGTTTCGTACGGGAGGGCCGCGACCTGCACTCGCTCGAAACTGAATTGCGTCTGCTGCCGCTGGCGACTGCACGGGACCTCGGCCTGCCTGCCGAGCGGATAAAGGGCCTCGAGAAACACAGTCCGCAGCGGCGCCAGGCCTTACAGGTAGTTCGCACTGTGGCGGGTTCCCCGGCGGCAGGCGTATTGCGCCCCGGGGATCTTCTGCTCGCCATCGACGGTGAGCTGGTGAATACGTACCGCGAGGTGGAACGCCGTGTGCAACAGGACGAGGTCAGCGTGACCTTGTGGCGTAACGGCGAAGAACTCACCGAGACCTTGCGGACCCAGACGCTTACCGGTCATGGCGTTGACCGCATTGTGTACTGGGCGGGGGCGGTACTGCAAACGCCGCACCGCGCGCTGCCGGCGCAACGCGGGATCCTGCCGGAAGGCGTCTATGTCGCGTATTTCGCTTACGGATCGCCGGCCAGTCGCTACAGTCTTTGGGCCGGACGCCGGATCATTGAAATTGACGGTCTGCCAACTCCCGACCTCGATACGTTTGTTGCCGCGGTAGCGAACAAGTCGGATCGCGAATCCGTGCGCATCAAAACCGTCACCTGGAACGATCAGGTAGAAGTGCTGACGCTAAAGACCGACCACAGATATTGGCCTGCCTACGAATTGCGCCGGGTCGATGACCAATGGCGACGCAGTCCGATCGGGCCGGCTCCGGCCGTTGCCGGCGGTGTCATCGACTACCGCGGCGATGCGCCTTAGGGTGGCCGCTGGTTCCTGAGATCGAGGACAGGCGCGGATGAGCGCGAAGCCGGCTGCCGTGCACGGACTGCCGGCCGGCAAGGGCAGTTATCTTGTCTGGTTCCGCGTCGCCGAACCTCTCGAGTTCGACTGCGGTGCGCTCGGAACGCGGCGACTCGACACAGGCTGGACCGGTTACGCCGGCAGCGCGTTCGGGGCTGGTGGTCTGGCGGCTCGGTTGCGTCGTCATCTAGGCTCGGGTGGGCGGGCGCACTGGCACATCGACTATCTGCGCAGCCACATTGCGATAACCGAGTTCTGGTTCAGTCATGATCCGCAACGGCGCGAGCACCTCTGGGCCGAGGTCGCGGCCGAATTGCCCGGTGCGAAGCGCCCGGTGCGGGGATTCGGGTCGAGTGACTGTAGTTGCGAGAGTCATCTCGTACACTTGCCGGCACGCCCGGTTTTCAGCCGTTTCGTTGGCGCTGTCGCTGCCCATGCGCCGGAGCATTTGCGAATATCGCGCCGCCGCCGGCGCTAAACTGCGGACCGGTCTTCAGTGCTTCCCGCTTTCGCGTCTGCCAGCAACGAGGCAGCTTTTGCCACCGCATCGCGCGGAATCATAAAGCCTGCCTCGCACTCGGCAAATAACGTGCCGTCATTCGCATCCTCGATTCGTCCCTGCATCGTAATCAGTTGTCCGCGTTGTTGCAGCGCCCGGCCGACCAGCGCGAGTGTGCCGCCTACCCGGGCCGGTTTCCGGAAACGCAAATCGCAACGCGCCGTGTAGCCGTGCAGTCCTTGCAGGTACAACCAGTTGGCCATGACATCGTCGAGTGCGGCGAACAGGATTCCACCATGCACCACGGTGTCCCAGCCGGTGTGGTTCTGATCCGGGGTGAACTCGGCGCGGCACAAACCGTTGACAAGACGAAATTTGATCCCCAGCCCGATTGGGTTGCGGCTGCCGCAGACAAAGCAGTTCTCCGACTCAGCGCCGGGCGTGGTCACAAACCTGCCTCCTTCTGTGCCTGGCGCAGTTGCTCGAGTCTTCCCTGCAGAATCGCCAGTTGCAGATCGCCGGGGGCGCCAGGCGAGACGCGTGCTGCGATGCTGTCGGCGGCGCTGCGAGCCGCAAGGTCGTCGTATTCCTCGCGAACGCGACGGTAGGCTTCGCGAAACGGAACCCCCGAGGCAGTCATCTCGATCGCCCGGTCGGTGGCGTGCATCGATGGCTCTGTCGCGGCTTCGAGGCGTTCGGCCACAAATTGCGTTCCGCGTACCAGATCCGGCATCAGCGCCATCGCATCGAGACCATGGACCAGCGCGCGAATCAGCGGTCCTTTCGTGTTCTGCAAATCCCGGTGATAGCCGGAGGGCAGGGACAACAGGCTTTGTAGTTCGGTCATGGCGCCCTGCACTGTGGGATAGCTGGCCCTTAGTAGTTCCACAAGATCGGGATTGCGCTTGTTGGGCATGATTGAAGACCCGGTCGTAAACGCATCCGGCAGGCTGACGAAACCGAATTCGGCCGTCGTGAACAGCGAAAGATCCCAGGCATAACGCCGCACATCGAGCAATGCCTGGGCCACCGCGGTCAGTGCCTGTAGTTCGAATTTTCCGCGGCTGTTCTGGGCATAGATCGGGTTGAGCTGGATTCGCGAAAACCCGAGCTCGGAGGTGGCATAAGCGCGATCGAGCGGCAGATTGACTCCGAATCCCGCAGCGGTGCCAAGTGGGTTGGCGTCGATCCAGCGCGCGCTGCTGAGAGCCAGTTCGCCGTTATCGACAAAACTCTCGGCAAACGCAGCGAACCAGGTGGCAACCGATGAGACGACCGCGCGCTGCAGATGGGTATAGCCTGGCATCGGTGTATCGCCACATGCATGTGCTTGCTCGAGACAGGCGGCGGCGGTTTGTTCGCACAAGTCGACGAGCGTCGCGAGGCTGTCGCGCAGCAGTAGTCGGCTGGCGACAAGCACCTGGTCGTTGCGACTGCGTCCCGTATGCACCTTTTTGCCGACTTCGCCGAGGCGCTCGGTCAACCATGCCTCGATGGCTGAGTGGCCATCCTCGTAGCGCTGATCGAGCACAAAGGTGCCGTCCTGGAATCCCAGCGCGAGCCGATCGAGTTCCGCGCAAATCGCGTTGGCCTCGGCCTCGCTCAGGACGCCGATTCTTGCCAGCCCGGCGCTGTGCACGCGCGAGGCCCGAATATCGTACAGAAAAAGATGACGATCGAGTTCCACGTCGGCGCCGGCCATGAAGCGCATGATCCGTTCGTCGACGTGAGTGCCAGGCTTCTGCCAAAGGAAATCAGGCATGAGGGATTCCTTCGAGTTCCGCGTAACCACAAGTCAGGTTCAGGTTTTGCAGCGCTTGTGTTGCGGCACCCTTCAACAGATTATCGAGCGTGGCAAAAGCCACCAGATAACGGCCGGCCGCATCGAGTTGAAAGCCGCCGACACAGGCATGATGGTGCCCCGCATTGGCGGCGACTTCCGGAATTTCCGTCGACACTAGCAGCAATGGCACCCCGGCGTAGGCTTCTTCGTATTTCTGTACGATTGCCGCGAGTTCGTAACTGCTGTCGAGTTCCATGCCAACCGTCATCGAAATGCCGCGAAAAAAGGCGGCGACATGCGGGGTAAAACGGACCGCGGTCGGCAACTGGAAACTGACTTCGCGTTCATGTAAGTGCCCGATGGGCTGGTAAGGCATCAGGTTGTCTTGCAGGCGAGCCGGGTCGTTTCGCGGCGATGGTGTCGTGCCTGCGCCACTGTATCCGGAAACGCCAAAACAGTGCGGCGGGCTGGCGATGATGCCCGCCACCGGTGCGATTGCCAGTTGCATTGCCGTTGCATAGCAACCGGGATTCGCTATCCGGGTTGTTCCTGGCGGAGTAGGGCGCAGTTCGGGCAAGCCGTAATGCCAGCCCGGGTCGAAGCGGTAGTCTGCGGAGACGTCGACTATCACGGTTTGTGGCCGCCGGGCGGCAATTTCCCCGACCCACGCATCCGCCAGACCGTTGGGTAATGCCAGGATACAGGCGTCGGGTTCGCGTTCTGCCACCTGTGCCGCCGTGGCTGCCTCGAAATGCAGACCGTCGGGCGCGCCGGCGACGTGCCTGGCAACTGCCTCCCCGGCATATTCCCGCGAGCTGACCAGAACCAGATCGAAACCGCGATGGGCGAACAACAGGCGCATTAGCTCCGCGCCCACATGGCCGCGGGCGCCGATCAGCGCAACGGTTTTCTGCCTTTCGCTCATAGGGTCACCTCAGAGTTGCGCGTGCTCGCATTGCCGTTTCGACACATTGGCTGATCTGCCCGAAGTCATCGATACCGCACCAGAACACGTGCCACTCATCGCCCTTGATGCATCCGTCAGCGTGTTGGAAGTAGAAAGTATTGACCGGATTATTCGGGCGCGCCCGCCAGAAAATGCTGGGATAGTCCTGGCGGAACCGGTTCCATACCGCACGCCCCAGACCCTCACCCTGCGCTTCTTCGGTGACCGCAAATTTGTCGAGATAGGCCACTTCTCCGATTCGGGTGATGACTGCGCCGGCCCGGTAGCTGTCGCTGATGTAGACAGCCTCGACGGCGGCGTTTGCGAAATAGTCCTGACTCAAGGTTTTCTGGAAGCTCGTCTCGAGCAACTGTTTCAGCCGTCCCAGATCGACTTCATCCCAGTTGCGATGCATGTGAATGCTCTCGCCGAAGCGCACCAGCGTTCCCGAGCCACGGTAGGTAAACAACTCTTTGGCCAGAAGTGTCGGTTTGGTTATTGATATCGAGGTCGACAACGGCAGGTCTTTCAACAGGTCGTGGATTTGCTCGAGCTTCAGCCGCATACCCGAATGCAGCCAGTCCTGCTCCATCAGCATTTTGTAGTCGGTGCTCAGGTTTATCGAAGAGATGACGCCACCCTCGCGGTCGAGAATTCCGCCGGTACCAGTCAGAAAAATGATTTTGAACGGCTGAACCGAGCGAACCAGTTCGTTGGTCGCAACATCCGCGTTGATGTTCAGTATCTGCCCGTCCGCGGTCTCTCCGAATGGCGATATCACCGGGATGATGTTCGAGCGTAGCGAGGCTCGAACTGCCTCGAGGTGGACCTGCCGGACCGCGCCGACAAGCCCCAGCCGGTCGCGATCCAGTAATTCCGCCTCGAACACGCCATTGGTGATGGATGTCGCGCGGGTCCCGGTTTCGCGCAACGCTTCGACCAGGCGCAGATTTTCGCGTTGAAACACCTTTCTCGCGATTTTCAGGACCGCTGGTGGCGTTACCCGCAATCCGTCCGCCCGTTCGGTTTCAATTCCTTCCGCCTCAAGCGCCAGGTCGAGTTGTGGCCCGCCGCCGTGGACGACGATTGGTGTGAGCCCGACCTGCTGCAGGAATGCGAGCGACGAACTGAGTCCGCCAAGCTGCTTGTGCAGCGTTGCGCCGCCGACTTTTACCACGGCAAATTTCTCGCTCTCGATGCTGGAGAACCTGCGCAGGTACTGCTGGATTTCCTTTTGGCTGCCGAAGTTGCCAAGAAGTCGAACGATTATTTGTCTGGTTTGCTTATCTGTTGTCATGATCGATTAGCCTGATGTAATGCTGTGTGACCGCGTCCAGTTGCTCGAGCGCAACCCATTCGTTGGCGCAGTGTGCCTGTTCGATATCGCCCGGCCCGAACACCAGTGCCGCAAGTCCGGCCGCCGAAAAAAGCGACGCTTCGGTCCAGAAGTTCACTGCATCGGTTGTCGGAAGCGCGTAGTGCTCGGCGAGTCGGTGTGCCGCGCGCTCGCGGTCCACGCCGGGCCCTGGCAGGGCCGGTCCGACAAATCCCTCTTGCCATCCGGCAACGTGCGCATCGGGCGCGAGTTGCCGTAGTTGTTCCAGCAGCCGCCGTCCGTCCTGGTCCGGCAATGGTCTTATGCCGAATCGCACTACGGCCTCGGCTGCGATTACGTTGGGTTTTACTCCGCCAGCGATAGTCCCGATGTTAAGCGGGATGCCTTTCAGCCCTTCGTATTCCCTGTGCTGCCGCTGTTGCGCGAACTCCAGCGCGCGCGTGCCCCAGCGGATGGCGCGGTGGATCGCGTTGTCCTCGAGAGCGCGAGCGGCTGAAGCGTGCCCCGCAATACCGCCGAAACCGATCGTTGCCGTAGCGATTCCGCGATGGGCCAGTACCGCTTTGGCGCCGGTGGGTTCCGCGACAATAGCGTTTTTAAAGCCATGGCTGGTGCCGAGGAAGCGGCGGATGCATCGGCTGTTCCCGGCTTCCTCGTCGGACGTGAAAAGCAGGGCAAGCGGCCCCCCTCGCTGCGCCGCTGCCGAGAGCATGCAAGCCGCCGCCCCCTTTATGTCGCAGGCACCGAGTCCGTATGCCCGATCCGGGGTGACCCGCAGTGCCAACGGATCATCGCGCCAGCCGTCGGCGGCCGGAACCGTATCGACATGGAAATTGAAGACCGTGTCAGGCGAGCCGCGCGAGGCCAGCAGGCTGATACACCCATCGCCGTGATCCTCGCTGTGAAAATCGAATCCGCTCAGATTGTCACGCAGGTATGCGAAAAGGCCGCCCTCGTCGATGGAACGCGGCGGATTCCGCGTGTCGAATCCGACCAGAGCCTCGAGATGGTCGATGGTCTGCCGTTGCAGTTTGTTCATCTGTTCGGATTGTCCCCGGGTTGCGGATTCACGGCTGTCCACAGCGAGGAACTCTGGCCGAATAACTTGATGAACCCTTCGGCCTCGGTAACCGACCAGTCAGCCGATTGCGCGTAGGTCGCCCCGGCGGAACGCAGAATATGCGGCGAATCGATAGCCACCGCATCGACGCTGCCGCCGGTGGACTGTAGCGTAACCTCGCCGTTGACCACGCGCTGCGACGATGACAGGTACGCTTCCAGATCAGTTTTCAGCGGTTCGTAGAAAAATCCCTGATACAGCAATTCGACCCATTTCATCGCCGCAATCGGTTTGAACCCGTTCTGGTGGCGCGTCGAAACCGCTTCCTCGAGCGCGCGATGAGCGACGTGTAATGCTGTCAGCGCGGGAGCTTCAAATACGATCCGGCCTTTCAGCCCGATGACTGTATCGCCGGTGTACATGCCACGGCCCACGCCGTATGCGCCGAAGCGCTTGTTCAACACGGCGAGAATCTGCGGCCCCCCGAGTGTCTCCCCGTCTACGGAAACCGGCACGCCCTGTTTGAAACCGATTCGAACCTGCAATGGCTCGTCGGGCCATTGCGCCGCCGGACTCGTCAGTTGCCATGTGGCCGGGCCAGGCGTCTCCCATCGATCCACTTCCGAGCCCGATATTGTCACGCCCAGCAGATTTTCGTTCATCGTGTAGGTAGAGGTCTTGGCGCGAACGGAATACCCGTTTTTTTCCAGGTACGACTGCTCGTAGTCCCGGACATTGCTCTCCAGTTGCTGGATTTCGCGAATCGGAGCGATGATGTTGTAGTCCCCGAGTCCGCGCACGGTCAGATCGAACCGTACCTGGTCGTTACCCATCCCGGTGCAGCCATGGGCGAAATTTCGTGTACCGAGCTGGTCACATAGCTGCAGTGCTTTTTTCACTATCACATAACGATCGGAGCACAGGAGCGGGTACTGGTGCTGGTAAAAACAGCCACCCCAGAGCATTGGCAATACCACCTCGTCCCATACCTCGGCACCCGCATCGGCAACCTCGTGACGAAACGCTCCGAGTTCGTTCGCGCGGGCAGCGATATATGCGCGCTCCTTGGCCGTGACGCCGCCGGTATCGACAAACAACGTTGTAACCCGATAACCCTGTTCGGTCAGCCACGGTACGCAGAAACTGGTGTCCAGACCGCCGGAGAATGCGAGCACGACCTGTTTATTACTCATCTTTTTACCTTCGTCGGATTAATTCGAGGGCGCCTGGCCGACCAGCGTCGCCATGAGGGCCTTCTGTACATGAAGCCGGTTCTCGGCTTCGTCGATGGCGATGCAGTAGTCTGCATCCATGACCCCATCGGTGACCTTCACGTTGCGCCGGCATGGCAGGCAATGGCTGAAGCGGGCATTGTTTGTGAGGTCCATTTTCCGCTCATCGACAATGAAATGGCGATGACGGTCGCGGATCGGTTGCTCCTGGTCCCAGCGGCCGAAAAACGGCAAGGCGCCCCAGCTTTTTGCATAAACGAAGTCGGCGCCGGTATAAGCCGACTCGATGTCGTGGCTCAACGATACACTGCCGCCCGCGGCAGTTGCGTTTGCCTCCGCGGCCTGGATGTATCGTGGATCGAGGATATAGTCGGTGTTGGGGCATAGCAACGTGACGTCGAAGCCGAATTTGCTGGCAATCAGCAAGGCGGAATTGGCTACCGCGGTGTTGAGCGGGCGTGGATGGTAGGTCCAGGTAAGCACGAACTTGCGACCCGCCGCGGCGCCGAGATGCTCCTGTAAGGTCAGCATCAGCGCAAGTTCCTGGCACGGATGGGTAATTGTCTCCATGTTGATGACCGGGACCTCGGCGTGCTCGGCGAAGGCGCGGATCAGTCGATCCTCGCGATCTATCGACCAGTCCTGAAATTTGGGGAACGCCCGGATTGCGATCAGATCGCAGTACCTCGACAGCACCCTGGCCGCCTCGCGCACATGCTCCTCGGCCTCACCGTCCATAATTGCGCCGGTTTCGAACTCCAGTGGCCAGGCATCCCGCCCCGGTGCCAGCACTATCGCGTGCCCGCCAAGCTGGCGGGCGCCGATTTCGAACGATGACCGGGTCCGCAACGAGGGGTTGAAGAACATTAGCGCAATTGTCTTTCCGGCGAGGGCACTGCTGACCCTCCCGCTTTTGAGCGCGGCGGCATCGTCGAGCATTTGTTGCAGCTCGTCGCGACTCCAGTCCTCTGTGGTCAGGAAATGTCTCACGCCAATCGCCCTCTTATCTGGTTTCATGCTTCTTAAAACGAAAAAACCCAGCCTGTCGGGCCGGGTTGTCGGATATTTCTCAGGTGTTCCGTACGCGACCCAGCCTCAGGTTATTCCCTGCGGCGTCGGCGAAGTGTCTTGCCGGAACAAATAGGTTGTAGTATTGCGGCGCTCATTCAGGTGCGTGACCGTATTTCGATGCTGTGCGGCTGCGCGTTAGTTAACACCATGCCCGCTGGGCACGCAAGCCCGGATTTCCGCAGAGGGTTCGATGCAAATGACGGCAGTTATATTCGATCTCGACGGAACCCTGCTCGACACTCTCGAGGATATCGCCGTCAGCGCCAACTCCGTGCTGCGCTCGCTGGATTACGAGGGCCATTCGGTGGCCGCGTTCAGGTCGTTCATTGGCTCGGGCGTGGATGTGCTTTTCGAGCGTGCATTACCGCCTGCTGCCGCGGCCGACCGCCGCCTGATCGATCTGGCGGTCGAGCGTTTCCGCGTGGTGTACGCCGATGGCTGGCATATCAACAGCCGACCGTATGCCGGCATTGCCGCGCTTCTGGACAAGCTATGTGAGCGCGATGTGGCGTTGGCGGTGCTGACTAACAAGCCGCACGAATTCGCCGTACAGTGCGTCGCCCACCTGCTGGGCGACTGGCATTTCGAAATCGTACTCGGGCACGACGCCGCATTGCCGGCAAAGCCCGATCCACAGGGTGCGCTGCGCATAGCGGCGACGCTGGGGATCGAACCGGCGACCATCAGGTTCGTCGGCGACTCGGGTATCGATATGGAAACGGCGCGGGCGGCGGGAATGCAAGGCGTTGGTGTAACGTGGGGTTTCCGCCCAGAGTCAGAGCTGCGTAGAAGCGGAGCAACCTGGCTTATCGACCGGCCCGAGCAACTTCTGGCGCTACTTTAAGCGCCCGGGTTTTCGGCGCGGCGTACTCAGGCCCGAATGCTCCCCTCGGCGGTGCTACAATGCCGCGCGCGGAATGACAGCATGGATATTTACAAAAAATTTCATATCGAGGCAGCGCATCGGCTGCCGAATGTGCCGGAAGGCCACAAGTGTGCACGCCTGCACGGTCATTCGTATGCCCTGGAGATCCACGTCAGCGGTGAATTGCACCCGGAACTGGGCTGGGTGACCGATTTTGCCGATATCAAGAGCGCGTTTCAGCCACTTTTCGAGCAATTGGATCATCGCTATCTCAATGACGTAGCCGGTCTGGAGAATCCGACCGCAGAAAACATCGCGCGCTGGCTCTGGGAGCGTTTGATCGATGCGCTGCCCGGACTGTCGCGGATTGTCATTCACGAGACCTGTACGTCCGGTGTTGTCTATCGCGGTCCGAATCGCGACTGAGACCGGCACGGCGCGGCAATGCCCGGCTCGGGCGACGGCCGCGTTGCCGGAGCCGGGTTTTTCGCCATTCAGGGATCTGGATCGTGGCGCCCATTGATGTATCCTGATGCGGCCGTGGTGCCAAGGGGCTACTTGATCGACGTGCATCTGATAACAAAAATCGTCACCGGGGGACAGACCGGCGTAGACCGCGGAGCGTTGGACGCAGCGCTCAAGATCGGATTTGCCTGCGGCGGCTGGTGTCCGGATGGGCGCAAGGCCGAAGACGGTGTCATCCCGACCATCTATCCACTGCAGCCGTTGCCCGGGGCCGGTTACAGCGGACGAACGCTGCGCAATGTCATCGACAGCGACGGTACGGCGATTTTGCATTTCGGCTTGTTGACCGGAGGCAGCCACCTGACTGCAGCCTGCTGCCGCAAGGCAGACAAGCCGTATTTGCTCGTAGACTGCGATCGGCATTCGCGTGAGCAGACCGCCGCGCTCGTTGCCGAGTTTGCCGATGAGCATTCGGTCAGTGTGCTCAACATTGCCGGTCCGCGGGAAAGTCAGGCGCCGCGCGCGTATTCATTTGCCTTTGATGTCGTTACCCGCCTGCTGCTGGACTTTCAGCGCGAAAGGACGGTACCCGAGGCCGGCGCCGGGTAACGGTTCGTGCGGTCAGGCCGGCTCGGCAAGCTCGGCCGCCAACTCTTCCAGATTTGTGACCGGCGCCGAGCAATCGGTGCCGCGGCAAATGTAGGCGACCGGCTCCGGGCGCGCAGCGCGTTGCGCAATCTCGGTCGGCAGTCCGGCCGCATCTTGCGGAATCGAAAACACCATGCGGCGAGGCGAGTAGAGCATATCGGCCACCGCGCGCCAGTCCGAGAGTTGTAACGGGTCGCCGCGCAGGATCACGGTTTCACCGGGTTGCAAGAGTTCTTCCAGGGCATTGAGGAGCGCGCAGTGGGCATGCGGATAGCGCTCCAGGGCCGCCCATGCCGCACGCAGGCTACGTTCAGCCGCCATCAGGTAGTCGCTGCGGGCGAGAAGATGGCCGAGGCGCACCAGCACGCGCGTCGCAATTCCCGCCCCCGCGGGCGTGGCGTCGTCGCTGAAGCTCTTTGGCCGGTGCACCAGTTTCTCGTGATCGTCGGCGGTGAAAAAGAAACCGCCATGGGTTTTGTCTTCGAAGTGTTCGAGCAGGCAGTCCGCAAGCTCGCACGCCCACTCGAGATCTTCGCTGCGCCACTCGGTCTGCAGCAGCTCGAGCAATCCGTCGGCCAGAAATGCATAGTCATCCAGATAGGCCGGAAAGCGGGCCCGGTCATCCTTGTGCACGGCCAGCAGGCGGCCATCGCGCCATAGATTTTGGCGCAGGAAATCGCTGGCGTGACGCGCGGACTCGGCGAGTTCCGGACGATCCAGCGCGCGCGCTGCAATGGCCATGCCACGAATCATCAGGCCGTTCCAGCCGGTCAGGACCTTTTCGTCGCGGCCCGGGTGAATCCGCTGGGCACGCGCTTGCAGCAGACACTTACGCGCGGCCTCCAGTTGCTCTTTTACCTGGCGCTCGGTCAGTTCTTTGACTCGCGCCAGTTCTTCGGTATCGATGGCCTGGTACAAGTGCCAGGCACCCTCGAAATTGGGAGCAGCGTTAAGACCATAGCGGGCAGCGAACAACGGGTATTGGTCGGCAGTCAGCAACTCAGCCACTTCCTCTTTGCGCCAGACGTAGAATTTTCCTTCCTCACCCTCTGAGTCGGCATCCAGCGTTGCATAGTAGCCGCCGTCCGCGCCCTGCATTTCCCTGATGATCCAGTCGGCTGTGGCGCCTGCAATCTCCCGGTAGAATTCATCGCCGCTGGCGCGCCAAGCCTGCGCATAAAGTGCCAGCAGCGGTCCATTGTCATACAGCATTTTCTCGAAATGCGGGATCATCCAGCGCGAGTCGACCGAGTAGCGGCAAAATCCGCCGCCGAGCTGATCGTAAAGACCGCCTTTTGCCATGCTTTGCAACGTGTAAGTCGCCATGAACAGCGCCTGCACATCGGGATTGTCAGTTCCCGCGCTGGCGCGCCAGTGCCGCAACAGGCGTTCGATACTGGTTGGATGGGGGAATTTCGGGGCATCGCCGAAGCCGCCATGGGTGCGATCGAAATCGCGTTCCAGCGCGGCCCGCGCGTTGCTGAGAACCGAACCGTCGAGTTCTTGTTCCGCCGCGGCAGGTGGCGGCACCAGTTTATCGTAGGTCGCGCGGATGGCGCTGGCGTGGTGCAGGATTTCGCTACGGTGTTCGCTGTAGTACTCGGCTACCCGCTGCAGCACCTCGGCAAACGCGGGGAGACCATGACGCGGTTGCGGCGGGAAGTAGGTGCCGCCGAAAAACGGCGTCTGGTCGTCGGGCGTCAGAAACATCGTCAGCGGCCAGCCGCCGGTTCTCTGGGCGAGGAACTGGTGCGCGGTCTGGTAGATCTTGTCGAGATCGGGGCGCTCTTCGCGATCGACCTTGACGTTGATGAACAAGTCATTCATCAATGCCGCGGTTGCCGGGTCTTCGAAAGACTCGTGGGCCATCACGTGGCACCAGTGGCATGCCGAGTAGCCGACCGAGAGCAGGATTGGCTTGTCCGCGGCGCGAGCCAGTTCGAGCGTCTCTTCGTTCCATGCCAGCCAGTGCACCGGGTTGTCTGCATGCTGCCGGAGATACGGGCTTGTTTCTTCGCCCAGGCGATTTTGTGAAACAGGCGTATCCATACCAAAAATATCCTTGCTCGACCGCGCTGAAGATTACAATGGCAACACTATACCGAAGCCGGTCGGTGGCCGCCGTGGTGACCAGAATATGAGCGAGACAATAATTGATAGCACAAGCCGGTTTCCGGAATTGCGCCTGAAACGGCGCGAAGAGAAGCGGCTCAAGGCCGGACATCTGTGGGTGTTCAGTAACGAGATCGATACGGCTACGACCCCTTTGCAGGGCATGGAGCCGGGTTCCGTTGTGACGCTGACGACGGCGAGTGGCCAGTTTCTTGCCTACGCCTACGCCAACCCATCGACGCTTATTTGTGCCCGGATTCTGTCACGCCGCAAGGAGCATGAGCCCGGACCCGGGCTTTTCGTGACCCGGATCCGTGCCGCGCTGGAGCTGCGCGAGCGGCTGTTTGCGGCTCCCTTTTACCGCCTGGTTCATGGTGAGTCGGATGGCCTGCCCGGTCTGATCGTTGACCGGTACGGCGATTACCTGGTCGTGCAGATGCACACCGCGGGTATCGAGCGCTTTGGTAGCGAGATACTCGGGGCGCTCGAGAAGGAGCTGCGTCCGCGTGGGATCCTGCTGCGCAACGACGCCGCGTCGCGCGAGCTCGAGGGCTTGGCGCGCGAGGTGAAAGTAGCGGTCGGAGAAGTGCCCGACGAACTCGAGATCGAGGAGGGCGGTTGCCGGTTTATTGTCCCGGTAGCAGCCGGCCAGAAAACCGGCTGGTTTTACGACCAACGGGAAAACCGCGAACGGTTGCGCGGATTGACCGCGCAACGCACGGTGCTCGATGTGTGCAGTTATATTGGCGGCTGGGCGGTACAGGCCGGCGCCGGGGGGGCGAAAGAGATATGTTGCGTTGACGATTCCGCCCGCGCGCTTTCTTATTGCGAGCGCAACGGGGCCGCCAACGGTCTTGACCTGGAGGTGCACAAGGCGGACGCTTTTGCCGCGATGCGCCGGTTCGCCGAGGAGCGGCGGCGCTTCGATGTCGTGGTAATCGACCCCCCCGCCTTCGTCAAGCGGCGCAAGGACCTCGCCAAGGGCCGGGCCGGGTATCGAAAGCTCAACGAGCTTGCGGTCAGACTGCTGGCGCGTGACGGTGTTCTGGTGAGTTGTTCCTGTTCGTATCACTTTCCCGAGCACGAATTGCTGGGCGTATTGCGCGATGCTGGCCGTCATCTCGGTCGCAACATCCAGATTTTCGCTTTCGGCTCGCAGGCATCGGATCACCCGGTCCACCCGGCGATCCCGGAAACCCGTTACCTGAAGTCGCTGTTCTGCCGGGTGACCGAATCATGACACCGGCGACAGCGGTGATAAACTAGCGCGCCATGCTGAAATATCCCGAGATCGACCCGGTCGCCGTCGCGCTGGGGCCGCTGAAA
>PKUM01000304.1 GCA_002868855.1 Chromatiales bacterium
ACGAAAATCTCCCGGCTGCGGGGATGTTGGCAGATCAGCGGAGCAGGGGGCGCGTTTCCATGAGCATATCGATCAATGCGCACCAGTGTGTGGTCTGTTCGCCCGGGCAAGCAGTTGGCGCGATGAGTGACCACGGCGGGAAATGCGACCGGTCCGCGTTGCGCCGGTCCCGGTGGCTGCGTGCAGCCGTCCCGGCGCGGGTCGGCGGACAACGACGCTGCCACAGATTCTCCTTTTCGTATGAGCCGACATATGCATCCCGCTCCGCAACGACTGGGCAATCCGCGGTCGCTTGGCGACGATTGTGGGGTAATCGGAAAACAGGCAATGACGCACACAACTCGATTTGAATCGATGAGCTGGCCGCGGTTCGAGCAGGACGAGCTCGATGCGGTAGACGCGGTATTGCGATCCGGCCGGGTCAATTACTGGACCGGCGAGGAGTGCCGATCATTCGAAAGCGAGTTCGCTGACTACTGTGGCGCGCCGCACGGTGTCGCCGTGGCGAACGGCACGCTGGCGCTGGAGTTGGCATTGCGCGCGCTCGGGATAGGAAGCGGGGACGACGTGCTGGTAACCCCGCGCAGTTTCTTTGCTTCTGCGGGGGCGATCTTGCTGGCCGGTGCCCGGCCCGTGTTCGCGGACGTCGATAGAGATTCGCAAAATGTGACGGCGAAAACGCTCGAGGCTGCGCAGACCGGAGCCACGAGAGCGATACTGCTTGTGCATCTTGCGGGCTGGCCCTGCGACATGGATGCGATCGGCGCGTTTGCGGCCAGCAATGGACTACCGATTGTCGAGGATTGCGCCCAGGCCCACGGCGCGTCCTGGCGCGGCCGCAAGGTCGGGTCTTTCGGCGCAGCCGCGGCATTCTCGTTTTGCCAGGACAAGATCATGACTACCGGTGGCGAGGGCGGGATGCTGCTCACGTCCGATCCGGACGTCTGGAAGCGCGCCTGGTCCTACAAGGACCATGGCAAGAACTGGGACGAGGTTCGGCGCGAGGACCATCGCCCGGGCTTTCGCTGGCTGCACGACTCTCTGGGGACGAACTGGCGAATGACGGAAATGCAGGCGGCAATCGGCAGGTGTCAGCTGCGCAAGCTTCCGCAATGGCTGCGCGCGAGGCGGCGAAATGCCGGGTTTCTTAGCGACCGGCTGAAGGATGTGGCCGGGCTACGTGTGTCCACACCGCCCGCGGAGGCTGGTCATGCGTTCTACAAATATTACTTTTTTGTCGAGCCTCAAGCGCTGCGGTCAGGCTGGAGCAGAGATCGGATTATGAGCGAGATTTCCGCGCATGGCGTCCCCTGTTTTTCCGGCTCATGCCCCGAAATCTATAACGAAAAAGTCTTCGACGGCTCCAGTAGCCGGCCATCGAACGCGCTCCCGGTGGCCCATGAACTGGGCCGGACAAGCCTGCAACTGCTGGTCGATCCGTCCCGGGACTCCACTCAGATCGAGCAGGCCGCAGCAACCGTATCCATGGTTATGGCCCGGGCAGTGCGGTAGTGAATATCTCTATAAAACATATGATTAAGATACTTTCTTTACGTTTTGGTGTATAAATAATCGCATCGTTGCCGTATTATGTGAGGCCAGTCTGGTGTCTACGCAAACAGACTGATTCTTGACTGCTCGAACAGGCGCAGTGGCGTTGCCCGGCTGACGGGCCTGGTGCATGCGGCGCAATTCGGCGACACATTGGATCGCGGTGGCGGGTTCGATAGCGTTATGACAAGGGCTGATAGGAAGATGCCCGATTGGCCCAGGCGCCGGATGCGGTCCGAAAAACATGCGACAGGCTGCACAGCGAAGCAACGGCGCCTCGAGGATGCGGATGGGTCCTGACATGACCCGGTCAGTCGATTTGCCACGCTGCGTGCGCAGTTAATGCCGCGCACGAACGTGGCCGGGGAGATTCGATTTTGTTGAAAAAGGAAAACGGAACCGACCGGTTTCTCAGTTCGGCTTTGCAGTTGAGTCGCGGAACAAAGCGTCTGGTCATGCTGGCCGCCGATGTCGTGATGATCCCGCTTGCGCTATGGAGTGCGGTGTCATTGCAGTCAGGGCGACCGGTGAGTCCGGGCAGCGACGGGCTGTGGTATTTCCTTGCTGCGGCGCTGATTTTTAGCGTTCCGGTTTTCGTCAGGCTGGGGCTGTATCGCGCGGTCGTCCGGTTTATGGGTACCAGGGCGGTCATGGCCGTCGTCGCCGGCGTCAGCATATCGACGCTTTTCGTCGCCGGGATCGCGCTGGCTGTCAAATCGGAGCCGATCGGATTATCGACCGCGGTTATTTACTGGGCGCTTGCCACGCTGTATGTGGGCGGATCCCGCTTTTTTGCCCGTTACCTGCTGCAGATGAACGATCATCCGCGCGAACGTGTCGCCATTTATGGCGCAGGTGAGGCGGGAGCGCGTCTTGCCGCGGCGCTAATGGGTGGGAGAGGGTTCACTCCCGCAGTATTCGTCGACGACAGCCGGGTTCTGCAGGGCAGTGTGATCAACGGGATCGAAGTCCGCAGCCCGGTTGACTTGCCGAGTCTCGTGCAGGACCTCGAAATTACACGGGTGTTGCTGGCCGTGCCGTCCGTGTCGCGCCGGCGACGGCAGAAAATTCTTACACGGCTGGAGTCCCTGGCGATTCGCGTTCAGACGATGCCGGATATTTCTGACCTGATTTCGGGTCGTGCCCGAGTCGACGAGATTCAGGAGGTCGATGTTGCCGACCTGCTCGGGCGCGACCCGGTGCCGCCCAACGAGAAGTTGCTCGATGCCTGTATCCGCGGCAAGAACGTAATGGTGACAGGCGCGGGTGGCTCGATCGGCGCCGAGTTGTGCCGCCAGATTATCGAATTGTCGCCACAGCGTCTGCTTTTGTTCGAGCTGTCCGAGCTCGCGCTGTACACGGTGCACAAGGAAATGTGCCTTATTGTCGAGCGCGAAGGATTGGGGGTTGAGATCGTGCCGCTGATCGGCTCGGTTCATCATCGCAACCGGGTCCGTGAGATTCTCGGTTGTTTTGCCATTGACACGGTCTATCACGCTGCCGCCTACAAACATGTTCCGATCGTGGAGGAGAACATGGTGGAAGGCATTTATAACAACGTGTTCGGCACCTGGAACGCCGCTGAGGCCGCGCTCGAGTCCGGTGTAGAGACATTTGTTCTCGTCTCCACCGACAAAGCGGTGTCGCCGCCAAACGTAATGGGCGCGACAAAGCGGATGGCGGAGCTGGTGCTGCAGGGCCTGCACGAGAGGGGCTCCGGCACGCGTTTCTGCATGGTCCGATTCGGCAACGTCCTCGCTTCGTCCGGCTCGGTCGTGCCGTTGTTCCGCGACCAGATCAAGCGCGGTGGCCCGGTCACCGTGACCCACCCCGAGATTATCCGCTACTTCATGACGATCCCCGAGGCTGCCCAGCTGGTGTTGCAGGCGGGATCGATGGCGAAGGGCGGGGACGTATTCGTGCTGGATATGGGCAAGCCGGTAAAGATTGCCGATCTGGCGCGGCGGATGATCCATCTTATGGGCCTGTCGGTGCGCGACGACGACAATCCGGATGGCGACATAGAGGTTCTCTACACGGGTCTGCGGCCTGCTGAGAAACTTTACGAAGAGCTTCTGATCGGCGATAACGTTGCCGGAACCGAACACACGCGGATCATGCGAGCGGTCGAGGATTGCATGCCGTGGCTCGATATCGAGGTGCTTCTCGATCAGTTGCTGAAGGCTTGCGAGGCATTTGACTGCGAATCCGCGCGCGGATTGTTGCGTGAGGCCGTTGCCGGTTACAGGCCGTCAAGTTCGATTCGCGATCTGGTGCACGACAGAAAGTCCAACAATCCCGCGGCCGCGGGTCCGGGCAAGGTGACGCCGATCGCCGCCAGAAGAGTTTCGGAATAAAACGCAACGGCGCTACCGGGTCGCCGCTGTCGGCACTCGATTTTGTCATTCCGGCCGGGCTTTCTGCCTGCCTGATCAAATATCTTCATGTACCGCGATGTGATTGTTGTCATAGAATTGGCGGCCGCTGCCGCTACAATGGGCGGATACTTTTGCAGTCTGGATGCATAGAGAAAAATGAAAGCAAGTATATTCGGCTCCGGATACGTAGGACTCGTCACCGGCGCCTGCCTCGCGGAGTCGGGCAATCACATCTGCTGTGTCGATATCGACGAGGACAAAATTGGGCGGCTGAAAGCTGGAGAAATTCCCATTTACGAACCTGGCCTCGAAGAGCTGGTTCACCGCAATCAGAAAGCCGGCAGACTGCATTTCACGACCGATATCGCCGAGGCCGTCGCCTACGGACTGTTCCAGTTTATCGCGGTCGGCACCCCTCCCGACGAGGACGGCTCGGCTGATCTGAGCCATGTGCTGGCGGTTGCCAGATCCGTCGGCGAGCACATGGATGACTACCGGATCATCGTCGACAAATCGACGGTGCCGGTCGGGACTGCGGACCGGGTAAGGGCGGCGGTCAAGGAGACCCTGGCGCAGCGCGGATCCGACGTGGAATTCGATGTCGTTTCGAACCCGGAATTTCTCAAGGAAGGGGCGGCGATTGACGATTTCATGAAACCCGATCGAATCATCGTCGGTACCGACAATCCGCGCACTGCCGAGTTGCTCCGCGCGCTGTACGAGCCGTTCAACCGCAATCGCGATCGGGTTATCGCAATGGACGTACGTTCCGCCGAGCTCACCAAGTACGCCGCGAACGCGATGCTGGCAACCAAGATCAGTTTTATGAACGAGTTGTCCAACCTGGCCGAGCGTCTGGGTGCGGACATCGAGAAAGTGCGTATCGGGATAGGCTCGGATCCGAGGATCGGTTATCAGTTTATCTACCCCGGAGCCGGGTACGGCGGATCCTGTTTCCCGAAAGACGTAAAGGCGCTGGCACGATCCGCGGGCGACGTAGGTTATGTCGCCGAGCTACTCGATGCCGTCGAGGCGGTAAACGCCCGGCAAAAGCAGTTGTTGCACGCCAAGATCAGTCACCATTTCGGTGCCGATCTCAGCGGCAAAACCATCGCGCTCTGGGGGCTGTCCTTCAAGCCCAACACTGACGATATGCGCGAAGCCCCGGCCCGGGTATTGATGGAGGCATTGTGGCAGGACGGGGCCAGCGTGCGTGCCTACGATCCGGTGGCGATGGACGAGGCACGGCGCATCTACGGCCACCGGGACGACCTCACGCTTTGCGACAGCGCCGAGGACGCGCTCGACGGTGCCGACGCGCTGGCAGTCGTGACCGAGTGGCATGAATTCAGAAGTCCGGATTTCGCGCGCATCCGCGACACGTTGTCCGATCCGGTGATTTTCGATGGCCGCAATATTTACGATCCGGAGTTCCTGCGAACTTTCGGAATTCGCTATTTCGGGATAGGCCGGGGCGAAAAGTCGGTCGGCTAGCCTGGCCACCATGCGAGTCGCCGCGAAGGGTCAGGTGTGGCCGCCAGGTTCGTCTGCGAGGTCGGTCACGGACCCGCTCCGGCATTCTGATATGCTCGAAACTGACTTTTTCGGACGAGTGTAGAAAAACATCATGATCGTTCCGGTAATCCTTTCCGGCGGCGCGGGCACACGCTTGTGGCCGCTGTCGCGAGAGCTGTATCCCAAGCAACTTCTGCCAATGCTGGGGCAGCGCACCCTGATCCAGGAAACGGTGCTGCGCGTCGCGGGAATCGATCAGTGTGCTGCGCCAATTGTCGTGTGCAACGAGGAGCACCGGTTCCTCGTCGCGGAGCAGCTGCGTGGCATTGGGATCGAGGCCCAGGCGATCCTGCTCGAGCCCAGCGGACGCAATACCGCTCCGGCCGTGGCGCTTGCCGCGATTTTTGCGATCGACCAGGCTGGCAGGGCGGCATCCGCGATTACCCGTGAGGACGAAGACCCGATTCTCGTGGTTTTGCCCGCCGATCATGTCATTGCCGATAGCGCGGCGTTCGAACGGGCGGCCACGCAGGCCGTTGCGGCGGCGCGCAAAGGCGGTCTGGTGACTTTCGGCGTCGTTCCGCGGTCGCCGGAGACAGGTTACGGTTATATCCGCGCAGGCAGCCGGGAGGACGGCGTGCATCGGGTTGCGGAGTTTGTCGAGAAGCCCGACCTCGTCACGGCGGAGAACTATGTGGCTTCGGGTGACTACCTGTGGAATAGCGGGATGTTCGTATTCCGCGCCTCGAGATTCATCCAGGAGTTGCGCGAGTTTGCGCCGGAGATGATCGAGGCCTGCACGGCCGCGATTTCGGGCGCGCATGAGGATCTCGATTTCGTCCGTATCGACAAGGAAGCCTGGGCCGAATGTCCGGCCGACTCGATCGACTATGCGCTGATGGAGAAAACCAGGGACGCCAAGGTGGTAGCGCTGGATGCCGGATGGAGCGACATCGGGTCGTGGTCGGCATTACACGAAGCCAGCGAGAAGGACGAAGACCACAATGTCACTCATGGCGACGTGATGCTCGAGGATTGTACAAACAGCTATGTGCACTCCGATCACCGACTGGTCTGCGCGTTGGGACTCGAGGATCACATCGTGGTCGAGACCAAGGATGCCGTTCTGGTGGCACCGCGAGACCGAGTCCAGGAGGTGAAGAAACTGGTGACACGTCTGAAACAGGCCGATCGCTACGAGGCCGGTCTGCATCGCCAGGTTTATCGGCCTTGGGGAAGCTATGACGGTGTCGATAGCGGTGACCGGTTCCAGGTGAAGCGTCTTATCGTGAATCCGGGTGCGGTGTTGTCGCTGCAAATGCATCACCATCGCGCCGAACACTGGGTGGTCGTGCAGGGAACCGCGCGCGTCACCCGCAACGACGAGGAGTTTCTCGTACCGGAAAACGAGTCGACCTTTATTCCGCAGGGCGCCGTTCACCGCATCGAGAATCCGGGCAAAGTGCCATTGCATATCATCGAGGTGCAGTCGGGAAGTTATCTCGGCGAGGACGATATCGTCCGCTTCGAGGACAACTATGGCCGTGAGGGGGAGACTCCCAAGGGATGAGCCGGCGCGAAATCGACTGTTTCAAAGCCTACGATGTTCGTGGCCGAATACCGGATCAGCTGGATGAAGATGTCGCGTATCGTATTGGCAGGGCGTATGCCGTATTTGTCGCAGCGAAGAAAGTCGTCGTCGGTTACGACATCCGGTTGTCGAGTCCGGAGATTTCCGCGGCGCTGACTCGCGGGCTGAATGAAGGCGGCTGCGAGGTTTTCGATCTCGGATTGTGCGGTACCGAGGAAGTTTATTTCGCCACGCAGCATTTCGCGATGGACGGCGGCATTGCCGTGACCGCCAGTCACAACCCTCCCGACTACAACGGTATGAAATTCGTGCGCGAAGAGTCGCGGCCAATCAGTGGCGACAGCGGGCTTTTCGAGATCCGCGATCTTGCCGCGGCCGGCGATTTTACGATGGCCGGCGCCGTGGGTGGCATGCGCGAACTCGATGCCCGGCCGGCCTATTTGCAGCATCTGTTGTCCTATATCGACCCGGCCAGTTTGCAGCCGCTGAAAATCGTGGTCGACCCGGGCAATGGCGGTGCCGGCCTGGTCGTCAATGCCCTGCAGCCGCACCTGCCTTTCGAATTTGTGAAGATTCATGACCAGCCGGACGGGACTTTTCCCAATGGCGTGCCGAATCCGCTGCTGCCCGAGAACCGCAGTGCGACCGCTGCGGCGATCCGCGAATCCGGGGCCGACTTTGGCGTTGCCTGGGACGGCGATTTCGACCGCTGTTTTCTGTTCGACGAAAACGGCGGCTTTATCGAAGGCTACTACATCGTCGGTTTGCTGGCCGAGGCGATGCTCGCGAAGTACCCGGGCGCGAAAATCATCCACGATCCCCGGCTCACCTGGAATACGATCGATCTCGTGGGTGCGCGCGGCGGAACGCCGGTTCAATCCAAGACTGGGCATGCATTCATCAAGGAACGAATGCGTGCCGAGGACGCGGTCTACGGGGGCGAGATGAGTGCTCACCATTATTTTCGCGATTTCGGCTACTGCGACAGCGGGATGGTGCCCTGGTTGCTGGTAAGCCAGATTATCAGCCGTTCCGGCAAGACCCTGTCGCAGCTGGTTGGCGAGCGAATGTCAATGTACCCGGCGAGCGGCGAGATAAATCGCCGGGTGAATAGTGTCGAAGATGTGCTTGATGCAGTCCGGCGTCGTTATCAGCCCGCGGCGCTTGGCATCGACCGCACCGACGGCCTCAGCATGGAATTCGCCGACTGGCGATTCAACCTGCGCGGTTCGAATACCGAGCCGCTGTTGCGCCTGAACGTCGAGACCCGGGCCGATCACGCGCTGATGGAGCGCCGCCGCGACGAATTGCTGGCGTTGATCGAGTCGGTCTGAGATCCGCTGCGGGTCGAAACGACCCGTGGCGAAAAATGGTGGGCGATGCAAGGATCGAACTTGCGACCTCCGCAATGTGACTGCGGCGCTCTCCCAGCTGAGCTAATCGCCCCACTCGTGGCGAGCGCGGTAGTCTAAATCCGCACCTCTCCGAGGTCAAACCGCTGCCGGCGAGCGTGGCGCGGATGTCTGCTACAATTCGCGCCTTTCCGGCTGCGGCCGGGCCACAGAATTCGCATCAGACTATGAGCGTCAAGACCAGGTTTGCGCCGAGCCCGACCGGGTATCTGCACATCGGCGGTGTTCGAACCGCGTTGTTCAACTGGCTCTATGCCCGCCATCATGGTGGTACCTACGTGCTGCGCATCGAGGACACCGATCAGGAGCGATCCACCGAAGAGGCAATTCAGGTCATACTGGACGGCCTGGCGTGGTTGCAGCTCGATGCGGATGAGGGTCCGTTTTTTCAAACCCACCGCTATGACCGTTATCGGGAGGCGATAGCGCGGCTGCTGGAGCAGGGCGACGCTTATCATTGTTATTGCACCAGGGAAGAGCTGGAGGCAATGCGGGCTGCACAGCTGGCGGCCAAACAAAAGCCGCGCTACGACGGGCGATGCCGTAACCGAACCGAACCGCGCGAGGGCGTGGAGCCGGTCATCCGGTTTCGCAATCCGGACGAGGGCAGCGTCGTTTTCGAGGATCACGTGCGCGGTCGGATACGTATCGCCAACTCCGAGCTGGACGACCTGGTACTGATGCGTTCGGATGGCCACCCTACCTATAATTTTTCGGTCGTGATCGACGATATGGATATGGCGATGTCGCTGGTGATTCGCGGCGAGGACCACATCAATAATACGCCGCGCCAGATCAATATCTACCGGGCGCTTGGCGCGGAACCGCCCGAATATGCGCATGTGCCGCTGATCATGGGGCCGGACGGGGCGCGGCTTTCGAAACGGCACGGGGCGGTCAGCGTGCTGCATTACCGCCAGGCGGGTTTCCTGCCGGAGGCCCTGCTGAATTACCTGGTGCGGCTCGGCTGGTCGCATGGCGACCAGGAGATTTTCTCGGTCGACGAGATGATCGAGCTGTTCGATATCGGCGATGTCAATAAATCGGCTTCGACGTTCGATATCGAGAAGCTGACCTGGCTGAACCAGCATTACATCAAGAATGCCGATCCCGAGCGGCTCGTGCCGGAGTTGCTGTGGCAACTGGAACATATGGGTGTGACAGCGGACGCCGAGCGCGACCTGGAAGGGATCGTACGTTCGTTGCAGGAGCGTTCGACGACGATGCTCGAGATGGCGCAGGGCGCTCAGTTCTTCTTCCATGATTTCGACAGCTACCACGAGAAAGCGGCGAAACAGCATCTGCGGCCGGTCGTGCTCGAACCGATGCGCAAGGTCAGGGCGGAGCTTGCCGCGCTTGATGAATGGAATGCCGGTTCGGTCCATGAGGTCATTAACGGCGTTGCCAATGCACTGGAGCTGAAACTGGGCAAGGTTGCACAGCCGATTCGGGTGGCCGTCTCGGGCGGGCCGGTCTCTCCCCCGATTGACCAGACGCTGGCGCTGCTCGGGCGCGACAAGACGCTCGAACGCATCGATTCGGCCATTGCATTTATCGAGGCGCGGGCGGCTGCGCAGGCGGGTTAGTGACCGCCCCGCAGATTGGGCGGGTCGGGCCCTGATTCTTGACAGAGTCCGCCGCTTTGCACTACATTGCGCGGCTTCGTGTGGGGCTATAGCTCAGCTGGGAGAGCGCTTGCATGGCATGCAAGAGGTCGGCGGTTCGATCCCGCCTAGCTCCACCAAAATTTGATTTGTTGCGTCCCCATCGTCTAGAGGCCTAGGACACCGCCCTTTCACGGCGGTAACAGGGGTTCGAATCCCCTTGGGGACGCCATCATTAAGAAAGCCCGCCTTGCGCGGGCTTTTTTAATGATCGTGTTTTTGAGGGGAGGCGAGGCAGATCCTCGGGTTCGATCGCGAATCGAGGCGGAGCAAGTGCCGGCGGCGATCCGAAGTGCGGGCCGCATCAACAGCAAGTAACGCTTGTTGGGGCAACAATTCGCTCGCGTGAAATCTGCGTGCGCTCGTCTCAA
>PKUM01000070.1 GCA_002868855.1 Chromatiales bacterium
GCCGGGCTGGGACACGCGACGCATTTCCCGGTCTATCGCTCTAAGTGGGGCGATATGGGTACGCTGCACCGGCGTTTCGATGGCTGCAACAAACAGGTGAGAGCCGAGCCGCTTCCCGCCCAGGGCGAGGATTACCGAAATCTCGAGTACTTCCTCTCCTACATGAGCAACGGGATGGAAACCAATGGTCCCGGTGCGCGCAAATAGCGTCCGGCCTCAAAGGGGTACAAAAATGAAAAAAGTTTTTCTGGCTGCAGCCCTGGTCGTTGCCGCGTTGCCCGGTTGCGGTCAACGCGACGAGGCTGACGTAATGCGGCAATCCGAAGATGTCGTTGCCGACGCGAGAAAGGAGTACGACGCGGAACAGGACGCCGCCAAGCAATCCTCGGCCGATGCCGCGCCGGCTGTGTCGCTGGCCGACGAGTTCGCGGATGCCTACACCCATGCCGAGGCGACGCTCAGGCAGGCTCGGGAGATGAAGTATTCCTGGACCACGACGGCGCCGCTGCTCAAGGCGGCATCCGAGGCCGCGGAATCTGGCGATTACGAGAAAGGCATGAGCCTTGTCACCGAGGCGCTGCTGCAGGCTGAGCTGGCGATCGGGCAGGCAACGGAACAGGGAACGGCCTGGAAACAGGCAGTCGTCCAATAGCTCTGTGCGGCCGCCGGCTGGGCGGCCGCAGCCACACCAACATATCGAGGTTGTCTCATGGACAGGAGAGAATTCCTGCGGCTGCTGGGTATGGCGGCCGCGGCGAGCCCGGCTGCGTCGGCGATCTGGTCGCGCGGTGTGCTGGCCGATGAGAAAATGTACGAGGCAGCGCCGTTCGGTAATGCCCGGATCATGCATTTCACCGATTGTCATGCGCAGCTTATGCCGATTTATTTTCGCGAACCCAGCGTCAATCTCGGGCTCGGCGAGGCCTTCGGGCGGCCGCCGCACCTGGTCGGCGAGGCGTTGCTCGAATGGGCCGGAATCGAGCCGAAATCAATGGATGCCCATGCACTGACTTTTCTCGATTTCGCGGATGCGGCGGAGCGCTACGGCAAGGTCGGCGGATTTGCGCACCTGATGACGCTGGTGTCGCGACTCAGGCAGGAGCGTGGCGCCGGAAACTGCCTGTTGCTCGACGGCGGCGACACCTGGCAGGGCTCCGGGACTGCTTACTGGACGCGCGGCCGCGACATGGTCGATGCCTGCAATCTGCTCGGTGTGGATGTAATGACCGGGCACTGGGAATTTACCTACCGGGAACAGGAAGTCCTCGACAATATCGCTGCGTTCAATGGCACTTTTGTCGCACAAAACGTGAGGGTCACCGAGGATGCCTTGTTCGAAGGGGCAGCGGCGTTCGACGAAGACAGCGGGCATGCGTTTGCGCCGTATACGGTAAAACAACTGGGTGAGCGCCGGGTCGCGGTGATCGGTCAGGCGTTTCCGTACACGCCGATTGCAAACCCTGCACGATTTATTCCGAACTGGACATTTGGAATTCGTCACCAGGAAGTGCAACAGCTGGTCGAAAAGATCCGGGACAAGGAAAAGCCGGACGCGGTCGTGCTGTTGTCGCACAACGGCATGGATGTCGATCTGAAACTGGCCTCGGTGGTAACCGGCCTCGACGTGATTTTCGGCGGGCATACCCACGATGGCGTGCCGAAGCCCAGCATTGTCTCCAATCCGGGTGGCAAGACGCTGGTGACCAATGCCGGGTCGAACGGCAAGTTCCTTGCGGTCATGGACCTGGATCTCGCGCCGGGCAAGATGCGCGGATATCGTTATCGGCTGCTACCGGTGTTTGCGAACCTGCTGCCGCCGGATCCGAAAATGCAGGCATTGATAGAGAAAATTCGCGCGCCGTATTCCGATCGCCTTGGCGAGAAACTGGCGGTGTCGCAGTTGCTGCTATACCGGCGCGGCAATTTCAATGGCACCTTCGACCAGGTTATCTGCGATGCATTGCGCGAAGTGGAGGGTGCGGAGATCGCGTTGTCGCCGGGATTCCGCTGGGGTACGACAGTGCTGCCCGGACAGGCCGTGACGATGGAGCACGTACTAGATCAGACCGGCATTACTTACCCGGAAACCTATGTTCGTGAAATGACCGGTGCCGAGATCAAGCTGATTCTCGAAGACGTCGCCGATAATCTGTTCAACCCCGATCCGTTTTACCAGCAGGGTGGTGACATGGTGCGTGTTGGCGGCATGAACTATGTATGTGACCCGACTGCCGCTGCCGGTCAGCGAGTGTCAGCCATGACGCTGGACAATGGCAAGGCCGTGGAGGCTGGGAAAAATTACACCGTATCGGGTTGGGCTACCGTCGGCAGCCAGTCTCCGGGACGGCCGATCTGGGATGTCGTTGCCGACTATTTGCGCGATCGCAAGGTTGCCAATATCGCCAGGCTCAATTCGCCGGCGCTCAAAAATGTTGCGTCGAATCCGGGTCTGGCCGATTATGCCGGCAAGTTCGCTTAGGCAACTTCGTCGTCGCAGGAAACTGGCCGGATGAATCATTTTCGCGAAGCGGCGTGCTTGCGCCGGATTCTGGTCTGTGTCGCCATGGCGCTGGCATTCGCCCGGGTCAGTGCGCAGGAGGCGCCCCCGGTCGGCGACAAACCGTTCGCCGAAGCCGCGATCCTTCTGCAATTGTCGGATCGTGACAGCGCCAAGCAGTCAATGGTGCTGGATGTTGCGAACAATCTGATAAAACACTACGGCGATCCGGAACTGGTCGATATCGAAATCATCGCGTTCGGGCCCGGGGTTGAATTGTATTTTGCCGCTAACGAGCCCGCTCTGAGCGAGAGAATTGCCAGTTTGCGGGTAAGCGGAGTTCGTTTTGTCGTGTGCCAGAACACCCTCGACACGCTTGCACGCGTGCGCGGCAAGTCGCCCGAACTGATCGAGGGGCTGTACTACGTGCAAACCGGCGTCGCGCATATCGTGGAGCGCAGCCGCAACGGTTTCACGCTGGTTCGACCATGAATATTCAGAGTATGCCGGCCTGCTGCGGCGAGACGTGCCGCAGCAGGCCGCGATCGGGGAAATCGATGATCATCAGAAGTTTGTGTTTGGGTGTAATCGGATTGCTGGCGGCAGCGACCGCCGGCGCCGATTCGATGCTCGACGCCGCGACCCGGGCGAAGCTGGAGGCCGCGCTGTCCAGCGAGATACGGACCGCCAAAGAGAGGGCGCGCGATGCCAACCGCAAACCGGTCGAGACGCTGGCATTCTTCGGCCTGCGCGACGATATGCGGGTGTTGGAGTTGTTTCCGGGCGGCGGCTGGTACACCAAGTTGCTCGGACCGGTTCTGCGCGAACGCGGCAAGTTATATGTGGCGATGCGCACGGAGCGTGTCCGTGAATTGATTGCGGCCGCGCCACCGCTCGACAAAGTCGAGGCGCTCGACGTCAATCCCGATATGCCGATGACTGCCAGGCGGGGGATTTTCGAGCTGGAGGAGATGTCGTTCTGGCTCGAGGATCTCGATCTGGTGCTGACCTTTCGCAATGCCCACAATTTGACGCCCGACGGCCGCCACAATCTCAATATGGCGGTGTTCGAAGCTCTGAAGCCGGGTGGCTTGTACGGGGTGATCGACCATACCCGGCGCCACATGGAGCCGGACAATAACGTCAATGGCCGGCGCGTGGACCCGGTCCGGATGATCCATGAGAGCGAGGCCGCCGGTTTCGAGTTTGTCGGTTTCTCCGACCTGCATTACCGCTCGTCAGATGGTCTCGAAAAGGAGGTCGGCGATGCCAGCGTTACCGGCCGCACCGACCGCTTTACCCTTCTTTTTCGCAAGCCGGTCGAGTGACCCCGCCCCGGCCGCTGTGACCGCGTCAGTTACCGCGACAGCCGATACAATTCCAGGAAGCGATCTATCATCAGGGGTACATGGCGCGCGCGCCACTCCACCGGTGGCGGCGGGCTGAGATTGCATAGAACTTCCATGTGCGGATGACCGCGCAACAGTGATACCAGGAAACCGGCGGCTTCCTCCGGATCGTCGATCTGCAGCAGCCCGCGACGTCCGCACTCCGCCATCAGCTCGCGCAGCACCGCGAATACGCGGCGCGGTCCCTGCTCGAAAAAAGTGTCTGCAATTTCAGGATGGGCGACGCTTTCGGCGATGACTGTACGCCACATCGAGACGGCTTCTTCGTCATATATCAGGTCGACGAAACGCCGGCCGAGTTCGATGAGCTGGGTTCGCAGGTCGCCAAGCGGATGGCAGACAGTGGCGTCGAGAAAATATTCCTCGACTTTGCCCGCGATCACCGCGGCGAACAGCTCCTCCTTGGATCGGAAATGCGAGTAAACCGTTTGCTTGGACACGCCGGCTTCTGCCGCGACGGCATCCATCGAGCTGCGGTGCAGCCCGTTGTCGAGAAAGAGCTGGGCGGCGGCCCGGCGAATGGCGTCGCGTTTCTCCTCGCTTTTGGGCCGGCCGCTGCGTTTTTGTGTCGTCGTCGAATCCATCTGTGAATTTTTTGCGAAAACCTTTTTCAAACTGGACTGTCTAGTCTAGTATATAGCAGAGACACCGCAAATGACGAGGACTGCCCCGATGACAGTTGCCGCAATGCAGGGCACGCACGACCGATTGACCGGTTCCCGGGCCGGGATCGGCGTTGCACTGGCATTACTGCTGGCGGCTGGACCGGGCCTGGCCGACGTGCCGGCGTTGACGGTCGCGACCGAGCCGGCCCAGTCACAACAGGCCTACCAGTCGCGCCGGGTTTTTGTGGGTCGGATCGAGGCGTTGCGCCAGAGCGACCTGGGTTTCGAACTGGGCGGGCGGCTCGAGCGGGTGATTGTCGATGACGGCGACCGGGTCGATGCGGGCGCAGTTCTCGCGGTACTCGACACGGCGCGACTGGAGGCCCGGCGGGCCGAATTGACGGCGGCGCTGCAACAGGTTCGTGCCGATCTCGGACTGGCCCGGGCCACACTGGCGCGGACTGAAGAAGCGGCCGGGTTCAACGGTGTGTCGGGCCAGGAACTCGATGAGGCGCGGGAGCGGTTCAATGCTCTGCAGGCGGCGGAAAGACTGGCGAAGTCGCGGGTTGCCACGGTCCAGGTCGACATCGACAAGAGTACGCTGCGGGCGCCTTACGCCGCGGTCGTGATACGCCGCTTCGCCGACGAGGGCCAGGTGCTCGGAGCCGGCCAGCCGGTACTGGGATTGCAGGAGGATGGCCCGCTCGAGATTCGGGTCGGCGTAACGGGCCGGGGACTCGACGGCCTGCGGCGCGGACAACGTCGCGAGATCGAGGTCGATGACAGGTTGTTGATGACCGAGGTGCGCGCGATTCTGCCCGTGCGTGGCGCCGGCACCCGGACTGTCGATGTGGTTCTCGGTCTGGATGAAGACGACAGCGGTTTGCGGCCGGGTGACCTCGTCAACCTCGCCTTGCCGGTAGAGGTAAAGCAACCCGGCTTCTGGTTGCCGATCAGCGCTCTTACCGAGGGTGTGCGGGGTCTCTGGGCCGTATACATCGCCCAACCGTTGGATCCGGGCTCGCAAGCCGAATCGGAAAGCGCGGGCACCCATCGCCTGGCGCGGCGCACGGTCGACGTTTTGCACGAGGAATCCGACCGGGTCTTTGTCCAGGGACTGCTGCGCGACGGTGACCAGGTCGTGGTCGACGGAACCCAGCGCATCGTGCCGGGTATGGTGGTCCGTCTCGGCGTGCGGCGCACCGCGGCGAACAACGACCAGGGCTAGCGTGTCCGGACCGGAAAAAGCTGAGCTGGGTGGCATGGCGACCGTGTTTATTCGCAACGGTCACCTGTTGTTTCTCGCGATAGCGGTGCTTGTTGTCGCCGGGCTTTCCGCCTTCGGTAACCTGCCGCGTATCGAAGACCCGCGGATGACGCTGCGCAACGGAGTCATCGTCACGGCCCTGCCAGGCGCGTCGGCGACCCGGGTCGAGGCCCTGGTGACCGAGAAAATCGAAAACCGGCTGGAGGAACTCGGTGAAATCAAGCGGGTGGACTCGACCTCCCGGACCGGGATCTCGCTGATCACGTTCGAACTGCAGGACAGTATTACGGACGATACCAACGAAGCAGCGTTGTCGAAGATCCGCGACAAGCTCGATGACGTTCAGCGCGAACTACCGCCCAACGCAAGCAAGCCGGATCTCGACGACAAGCGGGGTGCCGTCGCATTCTCGCAGGTCGTCGCGTTGCAGTGGAAAGCCGACCAGCCGCCGCAACTCGGTATTCTCAACCGCTATGCGCAGGAACTGGCCGACCGCTTGCGCAATCTTCCCGGTACCGAATGGGTGCAATTCTACGGTGAGCCGCGCGAGGAGATCACCGTCACGCTCGATCCGGCCGAAATGTCGGCACTCGGCATATCCGCAGCCGATGTCGCTGCGCGACTTGCTGCCGCGGACGTCAAGAATCCGGCCGGACAGCTGCGCACCGACCAGCGTGACCTGATTCTCGAGGTGGTCGGCGAACTGGACTCGGTGCAGCGGATTGCCGCGGTGCCTATCGTCGACGACGGCTCCGGGCGGGTCGTGAAGATCGCCGATCTGGCCAGCGTCAAAAGACAATGGCGTCAGCCGGCGGACGAGATTGCGTTGGCCAATGGCCGCCGAGCGGTGATGATCGGGACCAGGACCGACAGGACCGTCCGGGTGGACCAGTGGGCAGAGGCCGCTAACGCGCTGGTCGCGGAATTTGCCAACGAACTCGATGACGGCGTCGCGGTGGACGTGGTTTTCGACCAGAGCGACTACACGGTGAAACGCCTCGCAGATCTGGGTAACAACCTGCTGGCGGGTGCGCTGGTCGTCATGCTGGTCGTGCTCATCGGGATGGGCTGGCGGGCGGCATTGATCGTTGGCGCTGCATTGCCGCTGGCAGCGGCTGCAACCTTGTTTGGCCTGACATTTTTCGGCCAGCAAATTCATCAGATGACGATCTTCGGCATGATCATTGCGATCGGCCTGTTGATCGACAACGCGATTGTCGTCACCGACGAAGTGCGCAAGCATCTCGCGGCGGGCGAAGAACGGGTGGCGGCGGTAAATGCGGCGGTTCAGCACCTGTTTGTGCCGCTGTTCGCATCGACGCTTACGACGGTACTCGGCTTTATGCCGGTGTTTCTTCTGAAAGGAAATATCGGCGACTTCATTGGTCCGATTGCGCTCAGTGTCGTGCTCGCACTGCTCTCTTCGTTCGTTATTTCGATGACACTCATCGCGGCGCTAGCCGGGCGCTTCGGCAAGCCCGACTCGGCCGGCGAGGTGCTGCCATGGTGGCACGATGGTCTTATGTTGCCGCGTGCGGGCCGCTACTACCGGCGGATGCTCACCGCGGTCGTGCGCAGGCCTCTGCGCGCAGCGGCCATGTGCCTGATTTTGCCGGTGCTGGGATTTTTGCTGCTCGGTACTATTGATACGGAGTTTTTTCCGCCTGCCGATCGTGATCAGTTCGAGATCAAGGTCTGGCTCGGCGACGACGCATCAATCGCCAAAACCCGTGCGCTGGTGGACGAGATAGACACCGTGCTGACTGAACGCGGCGGCGTAAAACGGATTGACTGGGTCGTTGGCCGTGCATTCCCCATTGTCTATTACAACGCGATCATGCGAGAGGACAACAATCCGTCGCATGCGCATGCGGTCGCAGTTGCAGAGAGCCTGGCCGAAGCCAAGAAAATGGTCCCGGACATGCAGTTATTGCTACGGGAAAAATTCCCGGAGGCGGCTATCGTGGTGCAGTCATTTGGACAGGGACCGCCAGTCGACGCGCCGGTGGGATTCCGGGTCTTCGGGCCAAACCCGGACCGGCTGCGTGCTTATGGCGACGAATTGCGCAGGATCATGCATCTGGTCCCGGAAGTCGTAATGACCCAGGCGACAATCTCTGGCGGCGAGCCCAAGCTGTGGTTTGCCGCGGACGAATATCGTGCCCAGCTAGCCGGTCTGAACCTCGAACAGGTGGCTGGCCAGTTGCAAAGCAGTCTCGAGGGCCAGATTGGGGGATCCGTGCTGGAAGACCTCGAGGAGTTACCGGTCCGCATCCGGTTCGGTGACAGCGAGCGCAGTTCGCTCGATGCCATCGCCACGCTGGGACTGACCTCGGGCCGGGTCGCCGCCGAAAGTCGCTGGATTCCCGCCTCGGCGCTTGGCGAGATCGAATTGCGTCCGGAACTGGCGAGCGTCACGCGGCGTAACGGCGAGCGGGTGAATAATATTCGCGGCTATATTCGCACCGGCGCATTGCCACTCGAGGTCAACAACGCGATCCTGGCGGCAATCGAGGCCGAGAATTTCAATCTCGAGCCGGGATACCGTCTGGAGATTGCCGGCGACAGTGCGGAGCAACAGGATGCGGTCGGCAAACTGCTGACCTATCTGCCAGTGCTGCTCGTTCTGATGATCGCGACGCTGGTGTTGTCCTTCCGCAGTTTTCTGCTCGCCGGAATCGTCGGCGCTGTAGCGTTGCTGTCGATCGGACACGGGTTTCTCGCTTTGAAACTGTCGGGCTTCAACCTGGGGTTCAACCCGATTCTCGGAACAGCTGGTCTGATCGGAGTTGCGATCAACGGTTCCATCGTCGTGCTCGCCGCGATTCGCTCCAACGCCGCCGCGCGAGCCGGGGATCTCGAAGCCATCGTCAGTGAAACCAGCGGCGCTACCCGGCACATCGTCTCGACCACGCTGACAACGATCGCCGGTTTTCTGCCGCTGATGTTGCTGACCGGCGGCGATTTCTGGCCGCCGCTTGCGGTCGTCATCGCGGGCGGCGTGGGTTTCTCGATCAGCCTGAGCCTGGTGTTTGCCCCGGCCTGCTATTGTCTCCTCGGAAAACTGCCACGCCGCGCGTCTGAAGATATTCCCGTCGGGACGGTACTGGAGGCCGGATCATGATGCGATGCTACCTGGTCGTTCTTGCCGCGCTGGGCGCCGGTTGCAGCGTGGGGCCGGACTACCGCGCACCGGAGCCGGTCGCGACCGGCTGGGCCGGAAGCGATGACGCGGCAAACGAAACAGCGGCATACGATCCGCAATGGTGGCACAGCTTTGGCGATCCGGTGCTGGACCGTCTCGTCACCCGGGCAGCCGCGGACAACCTCGAACTGGCTGCAGCCGCGGCGCGGGTCAGGCAAGCGCGCGCGCAACGCCGCGCGGCCAGGTCCACGTTGTTCCCGAGCATCGGTGGCGAAGCGAGTTACACGAACTACCAGTTGTCGAAGAACGGACCGGGTATTACCGGAGACGCGGTTGAGCAGGGTCTGACCGAACGCGATGACAGTTTCTACACGGCCGGATTCGATGCCGCCTACGAGATAGATATGTTCGGCGGTAACAGGCGCCGCCGCGAGTCGGCTGCCGCAGGAGAGCAACTTGCGCTGGAGCGGCGCCGTGGCGTCATGCTGACGGTGGTTGCCGAAGTCGCGCGCGAGTACATGGAGTTGCGTGGCGCGCAGAAGCGACTGGCGATTACTGAAAAAAACGCCGCTCTGCAACGCGACCTGACCGCATTGGTCGAGCGCAAGTACCGCGCCGGATTGTCGCGTGAGCTCGACGTGGTTCGCGCCCGGTCCCAGACTCGCGTAGTGGAGGCGCTGGTGCCGGCGCTGCGTTCGCAAATCAGGGGGTCTGCCTATCGGCTTGGCGTACTGACCGGGCAGCCGCCCGAGGCCCTGCTAGAGGAATTGCTGACCTCCACCCCGATTCCGGGCGCGCCGGAAATTGTGCCGGTCGGGCTGCGCTCGGAACTGCTGCGCCGCCGTCCCGATGTAAGGGCGGCGGAGCGTGCGCTGGCGCAGGCTTCCGCCGAGATCGGTGTCGCGACGGCCGAGATGTTCCCGAAGTTCGTGCTGGCCGGCGACGTTGCGTGGGAGTCGGTCGATCGCGGTGACTGGTTTGACGAAGACAGCCAGCGTTGGTCGCTGGTGCCCTTCGTCGACTGGCGCATTTTCGAGGGCGGCAGGTTGCGCGCCCAGGTCGAGTTCGCTGAAGCAATATCGGAAGAGCAGGCTGCGTTATACGAGCAAACGGTGCTTGCGGCACTTGCCGACGCGGAAGCTGCATTGGTTTCGTATGGCGAGGAGCGGCGAACGCGGAGGACGCTGGACGAGGCCAGCGCGGCGAGCGAACGCGCGGCCGAACTGGCACGCCGTCTTTACGACATCGGTCTCAGCGATTTTCTCGATGTACTCGATGCCGAGCGCCGGCTGGTCGAAGTGCAGGACCGCCAGGTTCAGAGCGAGACCCGGGTTGCGGTGCGTCTGGTTGGTCTCTATAAGGCGTTGGGCGGTGGCTGGCAGAGCTTCGAATGACCGCCGGTGCGCATGTCGCATCGCTAGATCCTGTTGCTGGCGGGCCTGTCCGCGTGCTGTGGGCCGTCGCACTGTTGCTGATGGCGGTGCCCGCGATGTCTGAGCCGACTGTGCTGGCCGATTTTTCCGAC
>PKUM01000280.1 GCA_002868855.1 Chromatiales bacterium
ACGATGGCGCTTATCGGCGAGGGCGAAGCGATGTGGCGTGGAGAGAAAATCAGCGCCATGGAGGTTCCCCGCGCCGCAGGATTTGAACCGGTCGAGCTGCAGGCTAAAGAGGGGCTGGCGTTATTGAACGGGACGCAACTTTCTGCTGCGCTGGCAATCGAGGGCCTGTATCGCCTCGACAACCTTTTGCGCACGTCGGTCGTTGCCGGCGCGATGACCGTCGAGGGACTCGCTGGCAGTTTTGCGCCGTTCGATGAACGTATTCATGAAGTACGTGGCATGCACGGACAGCGCCGTGTCGCCCAGGCTTTTCGCCGCCTGCTGACCGCAAGCGATATCCACTCCGGCCATGCCGACTGTGATCGGGTACAGGACCCGTACTCGGTCCGCTGCATGCCCCAGGTCCTCGGCGCGGTCTGGGACACCTTGCATCACTGCGCCGGTGTGTTGGAAATCGAATGCAACGCGGTGTCCGACAATCCGCTGATCTTTGGTGACGATGTGTTGTCGGGGGGCAACTTCCACGCCGAACCGCTGGGGTTCTTGTGCGATTTCATGGCCATTGCCGCAACCGAGCTCGGCACCATGGCCGAACGCCGGATCGACCTGCTGGAGCGCCGCATCAATCCGAACCTCAACATGTTTCTGGCGCGCGAGCCCGGGCTGCAGTCCGGCCTGATGATTGCCCATGTCACCGCCGCCGCGCTCGCCTCAGAGAACAAGACCCTGAGCCATCCCGCCAGCGTCGACTCGATTCCAACCTCTGCCGGCCAGGAGGACCATGTCAGCATGGCGCCCTGGGCGGGGCAGAAATTGCAGAATATTTGCGACAACCTCGAGCATATTCTGGCAATAGAGTTATTGGCGGCGGCGCGCGCCATCGAAGCGCAGGCGCCCCTGAAAGCAACTGCCGAGATCGAGGATATCCGGTCGGTGCTGCGAAATTTCGCGCCCGCGTTGCGCGGAGACCGGCGCCACGACATCGAAATTACCGCGGTCGGCAAGGCGATTTCGCGCGGAGAATTCCTTGCGCCGCTCGCAGCGGCCACTGAGCTCGACTCTTTTACGCGGCACTGATGCGAGCCGCGCCCGAACCGGGTTGCGCCCGCTGTCGAGCCATCCGGCGATTTTCAGGCCATTCGAAAAAAGGCGCGCAGTGGTTCATGTCGCCCACTATTTAACATTTACCGGCACTGGCACCCACGGCAACGGTTTTTTTTATGGCACCTTGATTTAATGCCCCCAAAGCGGGCTTTTTGCTCGTGCCTGAACCCGGCCGATCGGCTAAACTCGTCCGCACAACAAAAAACACAAAAACAAGCAGGGGACGGGCGGGAACATGTCCATATTTGTGGATTCTGACAATACTATTCACCAGACTTTCGACTCTCAGCTTGCGCTGACCTGCCCGCAATGTCTGACCTACTCGCACATTACTCCGATATCGACGCCAGACTTCGACAAGTTGATGCGCTACAAGCCAAAAGAGGTTGGCCTGGTGTACCGCTGCGAGTCGTGCAATGCGCCGGTTTTTCTCAGATTCAAAGTCACCGCGTATACCGCGGAGCGGGTCGAACTCTCCAGGAAATTCGCCGAACTCGAGCGCCCTGTTGAATCGTTTGACTTCACGCACATTCCGGAGGATGTCGAACGCCTGTTTCGCGAAGCGCTGACCTGTTACTCCCACGCCTGTTTCAATGCGTTCGCATCGATGTGCCGGCGCAGCGCGCAGCAGGTCTTCAGCGATCTCGGCGAGACCGGAAAATTACGCGTATTCGATCAGCTGAACGATGTAAAAGACATGGCCGCAATCGACAATGACGTGTTCGCGCTTGCCAAGGCGGTCATACTCGATGCCGACAGTGATCCTTATCCGTCCGTCAATGCGGCCCAGGCAAGCATTCTGCTGGAGCTGATGAAAGACATGTTCTACCAGTGCTATGTGCGCAAGGGAAAACTGCAGCAGGCAATGATGGTGCGGCGGATTTACAGCGACGGCAATCCCGGCGAAGACGTAGCCAAATTAGCCGAAGTCGGCGTCGAACAGCGCTCCTGACAGGTCAGGCCAGCCACAATCGCGCGTTTCTGAAAATCCTCAGCCAGGGCCCGTCCTCGCCCCATTGCGGCGGGTGCCAGGAATGCTGAACCGTGCGATAAATTCGTTCCGGATGCGGCATTGTAATTGTTACCCGGCCGTCGGCGTTGCAGAGACCCGCGATTCCTTGCGGCGACCCGTTGGGGTTTGCCGGATAATTCGTCGCGACAGCACCGCGATTGTCGACAAATCGCAGCGCGACCTGGCCACTTGCCGTGATCGCACCGAGCGCTTTCTCGTCGTTGAACTCGGCCCTGCCTTCACCATGTGACACCACGATCGGCATAATCGAGCCCTGCATCCCGTCGAGCAACAGGGAATCGGAATCCAGAACCTCGACCAGACTCAGTCTCGCCTCAAACTGCTCCGACCGATTGCGCACGAAATGCGGCCAGTGTTCGGTGCCCGGAATCAGTTCCTTTAAAGCGGCAAACATCTGGCAGCCATTACACACTCCGAGCGCAAATGCATCCTCGCGTGCAAAGTAAGCGGCGAACGCGTCGCGTGCACGGGCATTGAACAGGATCGACTTTGCCCACCCTTCCCCGGCACCAAGCACATCGCCGTAGGAGAAGCCGCCGCAGGCGGCCAGGCCGCGAAAACCGGACAGGTCGCGGCGGCCTTCAAGGATGTCGCTCATGTGGATGTCAACCGCGTCGAAGCCGGCGCGCATGAAGGCAGAAGCCATTTCCATCTGGCTGTTGACGCCCTGTTCGCGCAGTATCGCGACTCGGGGTCGCGCGCCTGCATTAACGTACGGCGCCGTCACGTCTTCCGCGGGGTCGAAAACCGGCCGCGCAAACAGACCGGGATCGTCTTCATCAAGCAGACTGTCGTATTCCTGTCCGGCACAGTCAGGGTCGTCGCGAAGTCGTTGCATGTGGTAGGTGGTAGCGGACCACTGCCGGTGCAGCACGCTGCGTCGTTCGCGGAAGACAGTCTCGGCGCCGCTCATGAAGACGATTTCGCTGCCGCCGCCAGGTGTACCGATATCGTGAAGATACTGGTCGACTCCGGCATCGCGTGCGCACTCGAAAACCCGGTCCAGATCGGATTCGCGAATCTGCAGCAGCGCTCCCAGTTCCTCCGCGAATAAAGCGGCAAATGCATCCGGGCCAAGCCCCGCGAGATCAATCTCCACGCCGCAACGCCCGGCGAAACTCATCTCGCACACTGTCGCCAGGAGACCGCCGTCAGACCGGTCATGATAGGCGAGCACGAGATCGTTCCGGTTGAGGTTCTGCATAAAGGCGAAAAAGTGTCGCAGACGAGCGGCGTCGTCGAGATCCGGAACCGCACCGCCGGCGCGACCAAAGCACTGTGCAACCACCGAGGCGCCAAGCCGGTTGCGGCCGCCACCCAGGTCGATCAGTAGCAACCGTGTCGCACCGCAATCGCGGCGTAATTGCGGTGTCAGGGTCGCCCGAACGTCATCGACCGGGGCAAATGCCGAGACTATCAGGGACAGCGGCGCAACCACTTCGCGTTTGCGCTCGCCGTCCTGCCATGACGACTTCATCGACAAAGAGTCCTTGCCGACAGGAATGGCGATGCCGAGCGCCGGGCAGAGTTCCTCGCCCACTGCGCGGACCGTGTCGAACAGCGCCTCGTCTTCGCCCTCGAATCCGCACGCCGCCATCCAGTTGGCGGACAGCCGGATCTTGCCAATTCCCTGTATCCGCGCGGCGGAAATATTCGTAATCGCCTCGGCAACGGCCATTCGCCCGGATGCGGCGGCATCGATAATCGCCACCGGCGTGCGTTCGCCCATAGCCATCGCTTCGCCGGTCGTTCCGGTGAACGTGGACGCGGTGACCGCCACATCGGCAACCGGCACCTGCCACGGACCGACCATCTGGTCGCGGCAAACGAGGCCGCCGACGCTGCGGTCGCCGATAGTGATGAGGAAAGTCTTGTCCGCCACCGCCGGCATCGCGAGGACCCGGGCCACAGCTTCGGAGACATCCACATCCGCGAGATTCAGATTTTGCGGCGTTGCAGTGGTCCGCACTATGTTGCGGGTCATGCCCGGCGTTTTACCAAGCAGAACTTCCATCGGCATATCGACCGGGTCGTTGTCGAAATGACTGTCGTGAACGGTAAGCTGACGCCGCTCCGTAATATGCCCGACTACCGCGTAGAGACAGCGCTCGCGGCGACAGAACTCCTCGAACAATTCGAGCTTGTCAGGAGCGATGATCAGGACATAGCGCTCCTGTGCCTCGTTGCACCAGATCTCCATTGGCGCCATGCCGCGCTCGTCGTTGGGGACGGCCCGCAGATTGATCTTACCGCCGCGATGACTGTGATCGATGGCTTCAGGAATCGCATTGGAGAGTCCGCCCGCGCCCACATCATGGATCAACAAGATCGGATTCTCATCGCCCAGGGACCAGCAACGGTCGATGACCTCCTGGGCGCGACGCTGCATTTCGGGATTGCCACGCTGAACCGAGGCAAAGTCAAGATCCTCTGCGCTCTGGCCAGACCCCATGGACGAAGCTGCACCGCCACCGAGTCCGATCAGCATTGCGGGACCGCCGAGAACCACCAGCACCGTGCCGGGCTCGATATCGGCCTTCTCCACATGTCCGGACCGGATATTGCCGACACCGCCGGCGATCATGATCGGTTTGTGGTAGCCGCGAATCAGGTCAGGGCGCGATGGATCGGGCTGCTGCTCGAGCGTGCGGAAATAGCCCAGCAGATTGGGTCTGCCGAATTCGTTGTTGAATGAGGCGGCCCCTATCGGGCCCTCGAGCATGATATCCAGCGCAGAGGAAATTCGGTCGGGCTTGCCATGCGGCTGTTCCCAGGGCTGCGGCAGCGCTGGAATCTGCAGGTTTGAGACACTGAACCCGGTCAGCCCGGCCTTCGGACGAGCACCGCGCCCGGTCGCACCTTCGTCCCGTATCTCGCCACCGGACCCGGTGGCGGCGCCGGGGAAAGGCGAAATTGCAGTCGGGTGGTTGTGGGTCTCGACTTTCATCAGGATATGGACGTCCTCGCGCTCGTAGCGGTACACACCATCGCGCGAATCGGTCACTAACCGGTCTCCACGAAATCCCTCGATTACCGCGGCATTGTCACGATAGGCCGACAACACACCCTCCGGGGCATGGCGGTAGGTGTTGCGAATCATGTCGAACAGCGAAGCCGGCTGCGCCTGACCGTCTATCACCCAGTCGGCATTGAAAATCTTGTGGCGGCAATGCTCGGAGTTTGCCTGAGCAAACATCATCAATTCGGCATCCGACGGATTGCGCGTCAGTTTGCGGAAATTGTCGAGCAGATAGTCGATTTCGTCAGCATTCAGGGCGAGGCCCAGCTCGGCATTGGCCCGTTCCAGCGCCGCGGCCCCCTCACCAAGTATGTCGACCGTCGCAAACGGAACGGGATCATGTGCGTTGAAAACAGCGCCGGCCTCTTCCGCCCCAAGTACCACCGACTCGGTCATGCGATCGTGTAGAAAAACAGCAAGATCGCGCAGCCGGGCCGGCGCGATCGTCTCCGCGGTGTCGAGGCAATAGCTGACTCCGCGCTCAATCCGCCGTATGGCGTCGAGACCGCATATGTGGGCGATATCGGTCGCCTTGCTCGACCACGGAGAAATCGTGCCGAAACGCGGCAGGACCCACACCTCGGTGGTTCCGGCGGGCACGTTTTCGAATCTCGGGCCGTACTGCAACAGGCGCTCGAGTACCGCCGTTTCGCCCGGGTCGAGCTCCCGGGTCACATCGACCAGGTGCACGTAGGCGCTGCAAACACCGCGAATGGCTGGCTCTTCCGCCTGCAGCGCGGCGAGAAGTTTGCGGATTCGGAAAGGTGATAGCGCCGGCGGCCCGGACAATTGCAGCATCTCGAATTCCAGTTCTGGCAGGGCTGGGAGAATGGACCTATCGCAGGCCGCAGAATGATACCCGAGGACGCGATGCCGAACTAGGGGGCAGCGGCCAGCCGTCGCGAACTTTAGCCCTGCTCCGGGCGCCAGCGCGACGACGCGCTCAGCCGCGCGGGCAGCGCCGCCAAACGCGCAACCCCAGGCGGCGTCTGGCGCTCAGCCGCGCTGCAATTGAAGCCGGGATTGGCTGCGGCGTGACGACTCAGAATTCGAGCCAGCGCAACACGTCGTGCTGACTCGCAACTTCCACCTGCGTGCGGCTGCCGGCGAGGCTTTCGTCGATAACCGCGCGAACCCGATCGCTGCAGTTGTTCACTTCACTGAGGTGCAGTGCGACCAGTGCATCCAGTCGCGAGCAGTCTATCTGTCGCAGCAATTCACCCGATTGCGCGTTGCTGAGATGGCCGTAGGGGCCTGCCACGCGGCGCCGCAAAAACGCCGGGTAGGGTCCGTTTTTCAACATATCCGGATCATGGTTGAATTCCAGCAGCAGACCGTTGCAGCCGGCGGCGACCCGGGCGACATGGGCCGACACATGCCCAAGATCCGTCAACCATGCAACCCGCCTGTCGTGTGCGCGGAACAGGAACTGGCACGGCTCACGCGCATCGTGGGGGACCGGAATGGGCTCGATCACAAGTTCGCCAATCTGGATGTTCGCGTGGCAATTGAATCGCACCGTCCTTGCGAATTGTTTGCCATTTAGCGCCTCGGCGGTACCCGGGGTCATCCACACCGGCAGGCCGAAACGCGATGAAACTGCCGCCGCACCTGCGCAGTGATCGCCGTGTTCATGGGTGACCAGCATTGCGGTGATGTCGGTGGGCGAACGCCCGATGAGCGACAGGCGTTTCTTCAGCTGCGCAACGCCCAGCCCACAGTCGAGCAGAATGCTCGTATCACCGAATTCGATTAAAGCGGCATTGCCCTTGCTGCCACTGGCGAGGACAGCTACGCGCAGTCTGGCGGATTCCACGGCTGGCGCCAGGCGACTATTTGTTGCCGGATCCCGAGGTATCCCCGCCGGGCGTGTAGACCGGGATCGGAAATTGAGCGACGTTACTTCCCTCGATATTGGTGATCTTGCTGACTCCCTGCTTCTCTACCTCGTCAACGCGAATGATCGAGTGCATTGGCAGGAATGTGCGTTTGACGTTGGCGAACTCCGACTTGATTCTCTCCTCGGAAGGATCGACCAATACCGTCGTCCGTTCACCAAAGACGAAATCCTCAACCTCGATAAAACCGAACATCTCGCCATGATGAACCTGGCGCGCATAGATTTCGTAAACCTTTCCCTGGTTTGCGAAGACCACCCTGTAGATGTGTTGTTCAGCCATCACTGCCTCTGCGAATCCCGACGCGGCCAGAGATTACCACAGCCCAACGGTGGCCGGTTCCCTGCCCGAGCGATAACGCCCGCCCGTCTCAGTTACCAAAACCGGTATTCCAGCCGGCCCCACCATTGCCAGTCGTCGCCGTCACTGGGATCGCGACTGGTGATTTGGGTCGCCCCGTCGACCCGGGCATGCAGCGCCTGACCATTGGCAAACTCGAAATCGAACTGCAGACCGGCTCCCCAACCTGACAAGTCGAAGTTCTCCTCCTCGCCCGGCAGAGGGTCATTGTCTTTTCCTCCGGCGTAGTCTCCGAACACCGCAAATTGCAGCTGCCAGTCCGTTGGCGGCGACCGCCGCAATCCGGTCAGGTCGAGCATCCACTCGAGCGAAAAGAAGCCTCCCTTGTCCACCATAACTTCCGAGGTCGGGTAAGCGCGCACGCTGTAGGGTCCGCCCATCGGAAATTGCTCCAGCGATGTCAGCAGGTCGTCCGACTGCTGAAAAAACAGCCTCGCTAGCAAGGTGTTATTGGCGCTGATTCGTTGCAGCCTCTGGTACTTCAATATCCACTTGTTGAAATCACCGCCGGCGAAGTCTCCCGAACCGCCTCTGCGGGTCGAATTGTTGTCCCCGTCTTCGTCCATCGACCCAAGAAATTTATTCAGACCGCGATGGAACTCCAGCACGAACTGGTTTAGTCCGCCGTTGCCAAACCCGTCGGCCCCCTCGAGATCGATCCCGAACGAGATGATCGTGAGATTGTCCTCGGGATCGTCGCCATCGACCGCCACGTTATCGATGGTGGCTTCCTTGAAACTCAGCCCCGTATAAGCACCGGCGCTGAATGAGCGTGTACGTTTGAGTTGGTGACGCAAATACAACGCACCGATGGAGGAATCTCCGCCGAGCCCGATGTCCTCGGCCTGGTTGCCCGACACATCGTAGGCATTCCGGTTGTAGCTCGCACCCAGAGTCCAGTCGTACCGATTGAGCGGAACTTCGTAAGAAACTCCGCCATAGGTGCCCTCGTCAGGATCGAAGGTCTGCAGCACATTGAGCGAAAACAGGTCGCCAATGCCAACCGGATTGAACCAGTCAAGCGTCGCCCGGGCGCGGCCGTTTCCAGTGTATTCGGTACCGTAATTGTCGACGGAGGCACTCAAATCGATATGCTGTTCCTCAACCGCCAGGCCCAGATCCGTGGCGCCAAACGTATCGCTGGCCGCAAACACCGCATCAGATGACAGTCCCGGATAATCGCCAAGGCTGAGCATCGCACTTTCGATCTCGGATTTGCGCACCGGTTTGCCAAGCAGGTCCGCAAACGGCATTGCCACGCGAGGATCCGAATACCGTTCGTTGCCAGCGACCAGTACCTGCTCAAGTTCGCCAGCCAGAACCTCGACGGTAACGACACCGCCGGCAAATGACTGTTCCGGCAGAAACGCCCTTGCGAGAATAAAGTCATTGTCACGGTAGATGGCAGTCACGGCACGGGTCATTGCCTCGATTTCACGAATGCTGTATCCGGACTCCGGCTGCTTGGAAATCCGCGAATCAAGAAAACTCTGCGATCGAATCTGCAACACCGCATCGGCACGCCGTTCGAGATCCGGGTCGACCTTCAGCAGAAATTCGCGGACTACGACAGGCGGTCCGTCTTCGATACCCAGGGGCCGGTCGATAAAAGCCGGCACTGTGACAACGTCCGGTGCGGGCCGCAGCGACTCAAATCGATCCTGCTGCGGCAGCGCTCCACCCGGTGTAGCTCCACCCGGTAGCGGTGACGGCAAGGGGGGTTGCTGCGCGAGTGAAATACCCGAACAACAAACGAACAGCGTGAGCGCGCGCGCCACGGCCGCTGGCATTGCCCAGCCGGGGTGTAAGATGCTGCGCATCGGGCCGCTCCCTCCTGCTACGGATCCGTTTGCAATCGTGGGACATTCACTGTCTGCCCCGCCACCGCGGGCTGACATACAGTCGCTCCCCGGCACTCTGGCGGGCTTCAATCTCACCGCGATATTACAGGAATTGCACGCAGTCGTGCCCGTGCGTCGCCCTTTACCGGAGCCGCGGTACCAGCCAATATCAGGCCGACCCGACGGCGACACCGGCGGGCAGCGGCGGTCGGGCCGGAGGCGCCGCGGCATCACGGAGGGAAGCCGATGGTCGTCCATACTCGCTCGCAACCAGCGCATCGAAACCCAGGCCGGCCGCCAGCGCCCGCAACAAAGGCTGGCCATCGTCGAGGCGGGCAACATCCTGTTCGTTATCCGCCAGGTTTTTTTCCATGCGAATTCTCGACCTCAGTTCGTTCTCGAACCGAAGGTACACGGTCGTATTACGAACCCTGTCCCGCGCGGCCTCGTCCACAGCCTGCCAGGCAGTCAACAGCGCCTGTGCGCTAGCCGCGGACCAGTCGTTCCGTTCAAGGAAAGCACGCAGTAATTCATCGCCGCCAACCGCGGCAGCGCCGTCACGATCGCTGTTTTCCGGCCCGAAAATCAAGGCGACAACCAGCGTTACCACCAGGGCCAGCGCCGCGACCAGGGCCGCGGCGAGAATTCTTTTTCGCTGCTCGACCGGTACCTTTGCCGCATCCGATCTCCTCCGCCCGGGAGTGCCCGGCGCGAGGGTGACATGGGTTGGCCGATCGGCTATCACCTCGGAGCGCGGCACCGTTGCAACGTCGTCGGATTCGTCAGCGCACAGACCATCCAGCAGCTCAGCCCGGCGGCGGCGGTAAGTTTCCAGCGGAATCAGGCCGTGATAATAGTCACTGACCAGTTGCCGCAGTGTCTCGGCCAATGTCATCTCAGTATTGCTCATTCGATTATTCTTACGAGACGCATCCCGGTCACGTTGTCGGGCTCGCCATCGTGCTCTACCCGGGCCTCCACTGAACAATTCTCTTTCGAATCGGTAAAGGCGCCGCCGCGTGCTTCCAGCCTGTCGCCGGCATCGACCCATTCGCGCGCATTGCCAATGTAATTGCGCAGGCCCCAGTTGTTATCGGTCCCGGCCGCCACTGGCTGCAACGACAGGCCCCG
>PKUM01000239.1 GCA_002868855.1 Chromatiales bacterium
CGGCGCGTCGCCGGCGCTGTTTGCCGGTGAGACGCCGCGTGACCTTACCGTTGCCGACGCGGCGGCGCTCACCCGCAGCGCGCTGGTCAGCAGGGTTGCCCCAATCATGGTTGGTTCCGCCGCTGCCTCGTATGGCAGCCGCACCCGCGAAGTACCGGTGATAGGTTCGACGGCGGATATGTTGGAAGTTAGGCACTGGAAGCTCGCAGCCGGAGGATTTCTGCCGCGCGGCGATTGGGGTCGTGGCGCAACGGTGTGCGTTATCGGGGAGAAGATTCGCAGCGAATTGTTTGGCGCCGGCCCAGCGGTCGGGCAGTGGCTGAGGATCGGGGACTGGCGTTTCCGGGTCATAGGAGTGTTGGCCTCGGAGGGCAGGTCGATCGGTGTGGACGTCCAGGAACTGGTGGTTATTCCGGTCGCCTCGGCGGAGGCGCTGTTCAACAGCCAGGCGTTGTTTCGGGTACTGGTGGAGGCGCGCAGCCGCGAGGCAATGCCGCGCGTCACGCAGTGGGTGCTGGATACGCTGCGCGAACGACACCAGGGCGAGGAGGACGTCACGGTGATTACACAGGATGCGGTCCTTGCGACCTTCGATCGCATCTTCCAGGCCCTTACGATGACACTGGGTGGTATCGCGGCGATCAGTCTTGGCGTCGCCGGAATCCTGATCATGAACGTCATGCTGGTCGCGGTCAGCCAGAGAACCGCCGAGATCGGGTTGCTGAAAGCGCTCGGCGCAGACCGGCGCCAGATCATCTTGCTGTTTCTGGTCGAGGCGGTATTGCTATCGGTACTCGGTGCCGTGGTGGGAATGCTGGCAGGCGCCGCCGGTAGCTGGGGCATAGGGCGGATCTACCCCGCACTGGATGTCGTTGCCCCTGGCTGGGCTATCGGTGCTGCGGCCGCGGTGGCCATCATTACCGGTCTGGTATTCGGCATCATGCCGGCGCGGCGCGCCGCGCAACTCGATCCGATCCGGGCGCTGGCCGGTTGAGGATTTAGCATGCGCCCGGGCGATTTACTGAAGTTCACGTTTGCTTCGGTTCGTGCGCATCGAATGCGCAGTGCGCTGACTACGCTGGGCATCGCCGTGGGTATCAGTGCGGTCGTCCTGCTGACGTCGATAGGCGAGGGCATCAATCGCTTCGTGCTCGCGGAATTTACCCAGTTCGGTACCACTATTATCGGCGTGAACCCGGGCAAGGCGACGACGTTCGGCACTTCGGCCGGAATATTCAATACCGTGCGGCCGTTGTCGATAGACGATGCCGAGGCGCTGGCGAAGGCGCCCTATGTAGAGTCAGTCGTGCCGCTGGTGCAGGGGAATGCCGAGGTGGAGGTGGATGGCCGCAAGCGCCGCACCACGATCTACGGTGTCGGTCATCAATTTCCCGAAGCATTCAGTTTTGCCGTGGCGAGCGGAGAATTTCTGCCCGCCGACGATCCTCGCGCCCCGCGTGCGCTCGCGGTACTCGGCAGCAAGCTACGCCAGGAACTGTTTGGCGCGAGCAATGCGCTCGGCGGGCGGATCCGGGTTGGCGGCGTGCGTTATCGGGTGGTTGGGGTCATGGAGCCGAAGGGCCAGGTTCTCGGCTTCGATCTCGACGATACCGTATATATTCCCGCCGCGCGTGCGCTGGAAATGTTCAATCGTGACAGCCTGATGGAAATCGACCTGATGTATGCCGAAGATGCGCCGGTCGCCGAAGTCGTGGCTGCGATCGAGAGGATCCTGGTGTCGCGCCACGGTGGCGAAGATTTCACGATTACGACGCAACAACAAATGCTCGACGTACTGGACTCCGTGCTGGACGTGCTTACCTTTGCGGTCGGTGCGCTAGGCGGCATATCGTTGCTGGTCGGAGGTGTCGGCATTTTCACGATCATGAACATCGCGGTGCGCGAGCGCACTGCCGAGGTCGGCCTGCTGCGCGCGCTTGGGGCGACCCCGCAGCAGGTCCAGCTGCTGTTTCTCGGCGAAGCAGTCGTGCTGGCCGCGGCCGGCGGATTGTTCGGCCTGGCGCTCGGTGCCGGTGGCGCGCAATTGCTCGGAGCCGCCGTACCGGCATTGCCGGTGCACACGCCGGTGTTGTTTGTCGTGATTGCGGAGGCGACAGCGTTGGCAATCGGGCTTGTTGCCGGGGTAATGCCGGCACGTCAGGCGTCGCGGCTCGAACCGGTCGAAGCGCTACGTACCGAGTGATTGGTTATAGCAACTTGCGCCCATGCTGTTCGATGCCGTCGTCATTGATCACGGCGCCGGTCACGACGCCGTTGCGGTCGACATCGAACCGAATTTGCGCGAGGTCGTCGAGCAGGAAGAACTGGGTCTCGGCGGATGGCAGCAGCATCACGCGCGGCTGGCGGTCAGGCCGTGCGTACAGAGCTTCACCGTCGCGGGTGACAACAACCTTATACGACTCCGGGAATTCGTACTCGCCCACGTAGCGATCCAGGATTGCCGGCGCTACCTTGACCGTTTCCGGTCGGGTGTAATCGACACGCTTCAGGCGGTGCAGATCACCGCCGTTCAACTCGTTGATGTGTGTAACGTTGCCGGCATCGTCGCCCACGAACAGAAAAACCGAAATACCGTCCGGGACGAAGAACCGGTTGTCGTCTTCCGGCAACAGCTTGAAGGGTGCGAGGGAGCCAAGACGCGCGGTCAGGTGATTGCCGTCGCGGACGACCTCGAGCGGTTTCGAGCCTTTGGCGCTGAGGTAGAAACCGGTGTAGCGGTCCAGCAGGTTCGAGGCGATAGTGACCGTCGTATGTCCGGGCGGTGTGGGATAGGGCGGCAGTGCGATATTGGCCAGTTGCGCACGCAGCATCGAGCTCGTGCTTCGCGCGACGGAACTCACCTGTTCGTAACCGGCGCTCTTCCTGAACGATGCAAAGACCGGGTGGGCGTCAACCATCCAGAATGCACCGAAACCGCGGCGGATGGCCTCGAGCATCGCGGCGGCCGCGGCATCGTTCTGGTCGCGCAGGCTAAGCACCGCAGCGCGCAATGCATGATCGGCCGGGCGGTCGAAGTCGTGTTCCTGTGCCTGCGCCAGGTAGCTGTCGATGGCGGCGAGAACATTTTCGAGACGCGGCCGGTCGCCAATGCGGTCGTAGTGGGCGGCCACGGTGGCGACCTCGGCAATGTTCTCCTCGAATACGGTAAATTCGCCGCTGTATGTCTGCAGATACTCGCTGATATAGGAACCGGCTTCCGCGTTATTGCCGTTCTGCATGGCATGCAGGGCCAGTGCATTGAGCGCCCAGCCGACTTCGCGATGCTGTTTGCGGTCGAGCCATGCTTCGAGCATCTCGCGGGCTTCGACACTATTGCCCTGCGCCATGTAAACGGAGTTCAACGCCTGTCGCGCATGCTCGTTGCGCCAGTCCATGGCCACGGCTTTTTCGGACCATTGCTGTGCCAGTTCGTAATCGCCGAGGTCGAGCCAGGTCTCGGCCAGGCCTGCCATTGCACCGAGATTTTGCGGGTCCACGGCGAGTGCGGAGCGGTACGCGCGAACCGCATCGCCGAGTTTGCCGGCCGCGCGGTAGGTGGTGGCTGCACGTTCGCGGTAATGCCCGTCAAAATCCGAACCGAGCGACACAAGTACCTCGAAGTGCTGGCGCGCTTCATCGTAGCGGCCCGCGCGCATCAGTGCGTACGAGATGTTGATGTTCGCAGGGGATGACATTGGTTCCAGCTGGACCGCAATTTCGTACTGCTGCAACGCTTCGCGCGGGCGCTGCATTTCATTCAGCAGATTGCCGTACCACATGTGCGCCATGGCATTGCCGGATGCCAACGCGATGGATTTCTCGTAGGCGGCGGTCGCGGCAGTGCGTTCACCGCGGACCTGCAACATCAGGCCCTGCGATGCATAGACTTCCGACTGTTGATCGGGCGGCAGCTGGGCAACGCGAGAGAGTGCCTCGTCGATGGCCGCGGCTGCCTTCGGCAATGCATCCCGGTTGGTCAGGTTGCCGTACTCCACCAGCAGGATGTAGCTGTCGGCGAGGCCGGTATAGGCGCGAACGTATTCCGGGTCGATGGCGAGAGCGCGCTCGAAAAAGCCGATCGCCTCGCGCAGCGATTCTTCGGTACGCTTGTGCCAGCGGTCGCGTCCGAGCAGGTACAGTTCGTACGCCTCGACGCTGGCGGTCGGCGCCCGGGTCAGAGTCTGCGGGTCGGCACCGAAAAGTTCGAGCTGCAGTTGCTCGACAATGTTCATTGCGATCTGGTCCTGGATCGCGAAGACATCGTCGAGAGTTGCCTCGTAAGTGTCGGACCAGAGGTGATAGCCGGATTCGACGTCGATCAACTGCGCGGTGACTCGGAGGCGATCGCCACTCTTGCGAACGCTGCCCTCGAGAATCGTATTGACGTTGAGCGCCCTTCCTATCTCCTGGACGTTTTGGTTCTGTCCCTTGTAAGCGAAAGACGACGTGCGCGCCGCTACGCGCAGAGTTTCTATGCGTGCCAGAACATTCAGCAGTTCTTCGGAAATACCGTCGCTGAAGTACTCGTTGCTCGGCTCGTTACTCATGTTGACGAACGGCAATACGGCAATCGAACGATCACCGGCGGCGATGCTTCCGCGTGGATCTCCCCATTCGCCGCGATAGATAAGGACTGCAACGACGACGGCCAGCACGCCGATGATCGCGAAATCGATCCAGCGCCGCCTGCTCTGGACACTGTCGGTCGTTGGCGACGGAGTTTCCCGCGTCCGCTTGACTCCCTGCGGGGTGATGTCGAACAACCAGGCAAGCACGAGCGTCAACGGGAACCCGACGATGACCAGGATCACCAGGAAGCGCATCGCCGAATCCGGGATATCGAAAGCGGGGAAAGTGACTTCCGCGACCTGCAACAGTATCCAGGCGACGAGTGCATAGGATGCGCCCACGCGGAATACTTTGCGCCGCTTCAGATCCTGCATGGATGCTCTGAAGTTAGAGCCGATGTCGCTCACCGTGGCCCCCCGGTCGGTGCGTTGTATGGTCATGACGTGTCTGGCAACCCTGCAGAGGCTATTATTGCTGCTTTCGCGCTGCAAGCGCTTTGTTCCAACCGTAATTTTGACACTCGCTTTCCCGGTTTCGTTCCCATCCCACATTGCACCGGCGTCCTTCGCCGAATACTCGGGGGCCAAAACCGGGGCAGGCATGACCCGATTGGGAAAAGCATCACATAAATGACTGATATCAATAAAAGTCTGGCCGAGGCGAGGCAGCTGCAACGCGAGGGCCGATTGCGCGAGGCGGAACTCGCGGTCAGGCGGGCTCTGCAGCAACAGCCCCGCAATCCGGTGGCGCTGGACCTTCTGGGCATGCTGGCGCAGCAGGCCGGCGCGGTCGACGATGCGGCGGGTCTGTTCGAGGCAGCGATCGCAGAGAGTCCGGCCGAGCCGACTTTTTACTGGCACCTCGCGCTTGTCCGCAAACTGCAGCGCCGCTTCGACGATGCGCGAGCGCTGATCGAGCGCGCGCTGCAATCGCTGGGTGCGCCGCAATTCGCCGCCAGTCCTCAAGCCGCGAAACTGAATGCGCTGCTCAAGACCGAGCTCGGCGATTTCGCGGCGATGGACGGTGAGCGCGAACGCGCACAGGCGCTTTTTCGCGAAGCGCTGAGCAACGATCCCGCGCGCGGCTCGACCTGGTACAAGCTCGCTATAGCAAGGCGTTTCGACTCCGTTGACGACGACGATATCGTTGCGATGAAAGCGGCATCGGAACGCGCCGGAATGAGCGTGGCGGAGCGCGCAGCGGTGCAATTCGCGCTTGGCAAGGCGTTGGATGATTGCGGCGAATATGAAAAGGCGTTCGCGCATTTTCGCGAGGCCAACGAACTTCGTCGCGACCGGGCGCGGCGTGACTGGACCGCGCTCAGCGCCTATGTAGAGCAATGTGAGTCATTGTTTACAAAGGAATTTTTCGCAACACCCCCATGTTCTGGCAGCGCCAGCGAACGCCCGGTTTTTGTTGTCGGCATGCCGCGTTCGGGAACGACCCTGGTCGAGCAGATTATTTCGAGTCATTCGCAGGCTTACGGGGCCGGCGAGCTCGACGCACTGCAAAGGCTCCTGGCGAGCGAGGCCGGGCTGGCGTTCGGCGAGCATGTGGATGCGGCCTTCGCTGCGCAACTCGATCAGCAGAGAGCCGGGCGGGTGACCAGAAGTTACCTGGAAGTCCTGGGTGCGGGGGCGCCGCAGGATGCTCTGCGTATTACCGATAAAGCACCGAGCAATTGCTACCTCGTGGGATTTATCGCATTGCTGTTCCCGAATGCCCGGATTATCGATTGCCGGCGCGATGCGCTCGATAATTGTCTGTCGATGTATTTCCAGCCGCTTCCGCTCAGCTACGATCTTGCCGAGCTGGGCAAGAGCTACCGGCTGTATGAGCGCATGATGGATCACTGGGACGAGATCTTGCCGCAACGGGTGCTGCGGGTGCGCTACGAAGATGCGGTCGACGACCTCGAATCGATTGCGCGCCGCATCGTCGGATTTCTCGGTCTCGACTGGGACCCGGCCTGCCTCGATTTCCACCGCAGCGCGCGCACGGTGCAGACAATGAGCCTGTGGCAGGTGCGACGTCCCATCTACTCCAGGTCGGTGCGCCGGTCGCGTCACTACGCCGCCTTCCTGGAGCCGCTGACGGCGGCACTCGAGGGCCGGGATCCCGGCTGACGCGTGGCAGTCGCGGCGGTTTAGCGCGCGCCGTCGCCGCTGGTCATATTCGAAGCCGGATAACAGACGCGGCGCGGCCGATTGCTGCCGGTCTGGCGCTCTCGCCTGCAGATGAGCTCGGGCTCGTTCTCCGCGGTCTTGCCGGCCTCCGACTGTTGCGATTTCGTCGTCTCGCCGGCGGTCTGCGATTGAGCGGACGATGATGGCGTGCCGGAATTATCGTGCGTGGCGCAGCCACTGAGTCCGAAAATCGCAACGGCGATTCCCAACCTGAGAAGTGTCATCGCGTAACTCCTTGTTATTAATAATTTTTTCTTGACGGCGCGCCCTGTGGTGGCGGGCGGGTGCCAGGTCGTGGTTATCAGACGTAATCGCCGTCGCGAGGTTCCCTGCGGCCGTGGCGGATCAGTTGCCGAAATTATAAAGACGAACCCCGGAGGGGGACCGGGGTCCGTCAAGTGGTCAGGAAAGATCAATTGGGGAGTGTCGCTTCGGCCCTCGTTGGGGGGAGGGCCCTTCCCTGGACCACACGCCCACAGGTTATTCCGTTCCTGTGACAGCACTATTTCAGTCTTTCGACTGTCCCCTTACAGCCTCACCAGCGGAATTTCCTGAAATTTTCAGGGTGTGCCCAGTGGCGAGGACTGTTCCAAACTCGGGAGTCATTGTATGTAGCGATGTCATAGACATAAAGGCGCGTGCCGTCGCCGGATCGTGTCGGTAGCAGCCCGAGCGCCAAAAACTCGGTATCTGACCAGGCTGTTTGTGCTGAGTCTTCGACTGCCGTCATCACGACCGCGACTGTATTGCTATGAAAATTTCGCAGGTTTGCGATCAGTCGCGTGCCATCGCTTTTACTCATCCGCCCTAATGCGTCGACCACCAGCGCCAGGCCGAAGCGGCCGAGTGAGCGGTCGAGCGGGGTTTCGTAATGCAGCGTCGTGATCGCAACTTCGGGGCTGGTCTGCCCGAGACGGGTCACCGCAGGCACCTCGCCGGTGCCGATGCAAAGCAACGACGCCGCGGAAGATCGCTGTAACAGCGAGTAAAGACCTGCATTCATAACGAATTTACGCTCATTGCGGCTCGCCTGATGCCAGTCTACCCGAGCCAGACCGGGTTTCGCAGGGTCGTTCCCTATTCCTCTCGCCGCGCTCTTGTCAAGATTGGCGAGTCCGTATTCGCAGTGTAGAGTGACCATCCCTTGGCGGGGCCCGACCCCGCGCCGGTCCCGCCGGCGCCCCCGCAAAGTACTTTCACCTAGGAGAATCGCTATGTCTATCGCGTCGACGGTGCGCAGCGCACTCAGCGAGGAAAAGGTCGAATACAAGGTTCTCTCGCATGCCGCCAATGGCACTCAGCAGCGCCGCCGTGCCCGCATCGCCCGCGAGAAACTGGCCCAGGCGGTATTGTTGAAGGACTCATCCGGGTTCCTGCTTGCCGTGCTGCCGGCCAGTCACAGTCTCGACATGGACGCGCTGTCGCAGCAGCTGCACCGCAGGTTGCGACCGGCTTCCGACGAGGATCTCGATCGCAATTTCTTCGACTGTGAGGTGGGCGCTGTGCCGCCGCTTGGTCCCTGGTACCGGTTGCCGACCGTCGTGGATGAATCGCTTCGGAGCCAGCCGGATATCTTTTTCGTCGGTGGCGATTCGACCGAACTGGTGCACGTTGAAGAGACCTCGTTCGAACGATTGATGGACGGTGCCGAGTATCTGCGTTTTGCGAAAGGCGAAAGCTGACCGCTCAAATCTACTGCGCTGCGGCAAAAAATAGTGAGCGGACGCTATTTTCTGAGCACAGATTAGCGGTTATGCTGGCGCGAATCGTTGACGAAGCGATACGCAATGAAGCCTACCGATACGTCCAGGCCGGACTATTTCCATCAGGTGGTGGATTGCCAGTGGGCTTGCCCGGCCCACACCGACGTGCCCGGCTATATCCGCCTGATAGCTCAGGGGCGATTCACCGATGCATACATGGTGAATCGAGATTCAAACGTGTTCCCGGGCATTCTCGGTCGGGTCTGTGATCGACCCTGCGAGCCGGCCTGCAGGCGAAGCCGGGTCGAGGAAAAGCCGGTTGCGATCTGTCGTCTCAAACGAGTCGCCGCGGATCATCGTGACGATGTATCCGCGCTGCTGCCCAAAGCTCCACCGCAATTCAACGGCAAACGGATTGCGCTGGTCGGAGCCGGACCCGCATCCCTGACCGTTGCCAACGATCTCGCTCCGCTCGGTTACCAGTGTGTCATTTATGAGGCGCTGAACAAGGCCGGCGGGCTGATGCGCACGAATATCCCCGCATTTCGCTTGCCGGCCGAAGTCCTCGACGAGGAGATCGGCTACATACTCGACATGAATGTCGAATTGCGCCTCAATGCCAGGGTCGACAGCATGCGTGCGTTGCTCGATGAGGGATACGACGCTGTTTTCGTTGGCAGCGGAGCGCCCAAGGGCAAGGATCTGGTAATTCCCGGCCGCGATGTTGGCGACCGCATTCATATCGGCATTGACTGGCTCGAATCTGTCGCGTTCGAACATGTCGACTCGATCGGGCAATCAGTACTGATAATCGGTGTCGGTAATACGGCGATGGATTGCTGCCGCAGTTCATTGCGGCTAGGTGCGAAAAACGTAAAAGTAATGGCGCGCAAACCGCGCGATTTTTTCAAGGCCAGCGACTGGGAACTGGAGGATGCCGAGGAAGAGAATGTAGAGATTGTCGTGAATCATTCGCCCAAGGCTTTTGTGACCGAAGGCGGAAAGCTGGTTGGCATGCTGTTCGAACAAATGGAATACGATCTCGACGATGCGGGGCGAATCGTCGACTCACGTGTCGTCGGCGAGGTCGAAATTCCGTGTGACGATGTCGTGCTTGCGATCGGCCAGGAAAATGCCTTTCCGTGGATCGAGCGTGATCTCGGTATCGAATTCGACGAGTGGGACGTGCCGGTGGTCGACACCGCGACATTCGAGTCGACTCGTGCCGGCGTATTTTTCGGTGGCGACGCTGCATTCGGCCCGAAGAACATCATCTGGGCCGTGGAACATGGTCACCAGGCGGCGATTTCGATTCACAAACACTGTCAGGGCGAGGACATCTCGGTCCGTTTGCCGCGCGGCATCAACCTGCATTCGACCAAGATGGGCATGCACGAGTGGAGCTACTCGAATGCCTACGATCCTGACGAACGGCGCCTGATGCCGCACGTCGACCTGCGCAAACGTTTCGAGAAAATCGATATCGAGGTTGAACTCGGGTTTAGCGCGGAACAGATCGTCGTTGAAGTCGAGCGCTGCCTGAATTGCGATATCCAGACAGTATTCATGGCAGGACAGTGCATCGAGTGCGATGCCTGTGTCGATATCTGCCCAGTCGATTGCCTGACTATGGTGGCAAACGGCACGATGGATGAAATCGAGTCGCGGCTCAAGGCCCCGCGACTGGAGAAAAGCCAGTTACTGTTCGTGTCAGAGCCCTTGAAACAGACCGGCCGGGTCATGGTCAAGGACGAAAACCTGTGCGTGCATTGCGGTCTGTGCGCGGAGCGATGCCCCACTGCCGCATGGGACATGCAGAAATCCAACGTCCTTATTCCGTACGCCGAAGACGAAGCCG
>PKUM01000131.1 GCA_002868855.1 Chromatiales bacterium
ACCAGGATCGCGCCGAATACCAGCGATACCTGCCAGCTCATTCCGCCGATCAGGTGGCCGGCGGCGCTGCAAAACAACCATGTCAGGGGTGCGCCGAGCCAAACCAGGCGGCGCACGCCAACCGCGGCAAGACGAAACTCGGACAGCGAGAGCGTCAGCCCGCCCTCAAACAGAATGATCGCCACGCTGAGACTGACTACCGGGCCGAACAGCGGCCCCAGCGTTTCCTGAGGCCGGAACGGCAGAAAACCCTGCGTCGCGAACCATCCGGACAACAGCTCAGTGCTGGCGAGCACCTGGGCCAGGGGGCCGACCGCCAGCCCGATCAGTGCAAGCAGAACGATCGCCGGCCATTTCAGACGCCAGGCAAGCCATTGCGCGCCAACGCCGACGACAACGACTCCGATCAGGGGGGCGAGAAGGTGTTGGGAAGTCACAATGGACCCTGGCGCTTGTCAGCGCTCAAAGGTATCCATGTGCCTCGCGCGGTGCAAGGTGAAGCCGGTATCATTACGCAGAAGGGATACCGGCAAAATCAAATCCGAGGTACTCACAATGCAGATTTCAAGCAGCTCTTTCGTGGATCAGCAGGAAATTGCGGAGCACAACTGTTTCGGCATCCGCTCAGCCACTCAGCATGTCGAACTCGGCGCCAACAAGAACCCGGACCTGCGCTGGAGCGGGCTTCCAGAAGGTACACGCACGCTGGCGTTGATTTGTGTCGACTCTGATGTGCCGACCAAACCCGACGACGTCAATCAGGAAGGGCGCAGCGTTCCGGCGGATCTGCCGCGCACCAATTTCTACCATTGGGTAATGGTTGATATCCCTCCGGAAATTACCCACATCGCAGAGGGCACCTGTTCGGACGGTATTACCGCGCGAGGCAAGCAGTCTCCGCACGGACCGGCCGGAAGCAGACAGGGGGTCAACGACTACACCAGCTGGTTTAGTGGCGACCCGGATATGGGCGGAACCTATCTCGGCTATGACGGACCCTGCCCGCCGTGGAATGACGAACTGGTGCATCATTATCATTTCATCGTCTACGCCCTCGACCTCGAGCGCTGTCCTGTCGGGGAGGGTTTTACCGGGCCACAGGTAGAGGCTGCAATCGCAGGTCATATCCTGGCTGAGGCGCGAATTACCGGGACCTACAGTCTGAACCCTGCGCTGCGCGGTTAACCGCGGCGGCGGCGTGGAGTCATTAGTCGCCCGAGGTCCAGGTAACGTCAACGATTTCCGTTCGCACTGACGGAATCGGATGACCGTCCACGAGCGTTGGGTCGAAGCGCTGCCCGAGCACTTCGGCGCGAACGCGTTCGATCTGCTCCTCGGGTGCGGTCGCACCTACGACTACTGCATCGCTAACCCGGCCGTCGGCGGCAACGCTGATTTCCAACTGCACAAATCCGGAAGACACTCGTTCCGGAACCTGCAGACGCGGCAGTTCTTCGAGCTTTGGCAGTTGCGGTCGCTTGCGACCCGTATCCTCGCCCAGCAGGTGTGCGATATCGATGCGATCACTGCTCGAAAGAATCTCTAACGGGTGGGTCTTGCGGCCGTCGCGATGGCGCTCATAAGTATTGAACGACTTTACGCCGAACATCGTGAGCAGAAATGTCACAACGATTGCAGAAAAAATTGAAACGACCCAGCGCATCTCACTCCGATCCGGTCAGGGCGACTTGTAAATCTCGCCGTCCTTCATAACAAAAACCACATCCCGCATTCTGCCGATATCCGACAACGGGTCCCCGGCAACCGCGACCAGGTCCGCCAGCTTACCGGCCTCGACGCTACCGAGCCGCTCGTCTTCGCCGAGAAACGTTGCGGCGACACTGGTCGCCGATTTAATCGCCTCCATCGGCGGCATTCCGCCGGCAACCATCAGCTCAAACTCACGCGCATTTTCACCATGCGGCGATACGCCTGAATCGGTGCCGAATACGATGTTCACGCCGGCATCATAAGCCTTGGCAAACGTCGCGCTGATTTGCGGGCCGATGGCTGCAGCCTTCGGCCGCACGATTTCGGGAAAGAATCCGTCCTCGCTCGCTTTCAACGCGACCCAGTCGCCAGCGAGTATGGTTGGCACGTAATAGGTGCCGTGCTCTTTCATCAAAACGATCGTCTCATCATCCATATATGTGCCATGTTCGATCGACGCGACGCCGCCTCGAATGGCCCGCTTCATGCCCTCGGCACCATGCGCATGCGCGGCCACGTGGAATCCGTAATCACGCGCAGTCGATACGATCGCCTTGATTTCCTCTTCGGTGAATTGCGGGTTCTGTCCGCTCTTGGCGACGCTGAGTACGCCTCCGGTTGCAGTGATCTTAATAAAATCGGCACCGTCTTTGTAGCGCTGGCGGACTGCCTTGGCCGCCTCGAATGGACCGTCCGCAACACCCTCGAGCGGGCCCGCGCGCCCGCCAAGATGGGTCGCCCAGCCGTTGGTCGGATCCGCATGGCCGCCAGTTGTAGCAATCGATTTACCTGCCGTGACAATGCGTGGCCCCGGTACCGTGCCCTTGTCGACCGCGTTGCGCAAAGCCACGGTGACGTTAAAGCTATCTCCCGGATTGCGTACAGTCGTGAAACCGGCAAGAAGCGTTTTGCGTGCGTTGCCAACGGCGTCCAGCGCGAGGTCGGCCGGGTTTTTGCGAAACCCGTCGAGGTAGGAGTTGCGCGACAACTCACCGTCGAGATGCACATGCATATCCATCAGCCCAGGCATCAGCGTATAGGCCTTCAGGTCGATGACGCTGTCGCCCGCAGCGGCCGTGCGATAGCCGCTTTCGATGGTGGCTATTTCGTTGCCTCGGACCACTACCGTGACGCTTTCCGCGACTCTATTCGCTTTGCCGTCGATCAAACGGCCGGCATGGATAATCACATCCGCACTGACGCTCGTCGCCGCCAACCCGGCTAGCACCAAAACAACCCAGGTCCAGACACGCACCGTTCCGTACATCGTTATCTGCGCTCCGTAAATGCCCACATCAATCCTCCGACCGCTCATGTTCCGGTGCAAAATCCAGTGACGCAGAGTTGATGCAATAACGCAGTCCGCTCGGCCGCGGCCCATCCGGAAACACATGCCCGAGATGCGCGCCGCAACCGGCGCAAAGCACCTCCTCACGCCGCATTCCGTGACTGTCATCCGCCTCTATCCTCACCCGGTCCTCGGCGAGCGGCAACCAGAAACTCGGCCACCCGGAACCCGAATCGTACTTCTCCCGGGAACTGAACAACGGCGCATCGCAACAGACACAGGCATAGGTGCCGTCCGCTTTGTGGTCAACGTACCTCCCACTGAACGGTGCCTCGGTACCTTTTTCCTGGGTGATCTTGAACTGCTCGGGCGTCAGCTTGTCTCGCAAATCCTGGCTACTCAAAACAAATCTCCGTGGCGCGCGGTCGACGCCGTGTCAGATAATTGGCCAACGTACAGAAAAACTGTCTTTCGGACCCCGCCGGGCGGCTATGATAACTTACTCTTTCGAGAATACCGGATGCACAGAATCAAAAACAAAAACGTTCTTCTGACCGGGGCAACAGGCGGTATTGGCCGTCAGATAGCTTTGACACTGGGCCGCGCCGGGGCATCACTGATGCTCGCCGCACGATCAGCCGATCAGCTGGAGGCCCTGCGGGCCGAACTTCGCTCGACCGGGGCCCGCGCAGATTTTGCGGCAGGCGATCTGCTGGACGACAGCTACCGTCGCAACCTGCCGCTACGGGCGCGCTCGGCGATGGGCCAGATCGATATCCTGATCAACAATGCAGGGGTCGATGAATTCGTCGAATTCACCGATCAAAGACGTTCGGACATTCAGCTGATACTCGACCTGAACATCACCGCGCCAATGATGCTAACCCGCGAAGTTCTCGGGCCAATGCTGGAACGGCGCGCCGGGCATATCATCAACATGGCATCGCTGGCGGGGCGCGTGGCGACCCCGTACGCCTCCGTTTACAGTGGATCCAAAGCGGCGCTTGCGCAATGGAGTTTTTCGCTGGCCGGCGAACTCAGCGATAGCGGCGTTGCGGTATCGGTAATCTGTCCGGGATTTGTCGACGACGCCGGCATGTTCGCCCGCAGAAAACGCGAGGCACCGGGCCTGGTCGCTGCCTGTTCGCCGCAGGATGTTGCCGATGCCGTGGTTCAGTCAATTCGCCAGCGCCGCGTGGAAACCCTGGTCTCGGCGCGACCGGCGAGGCCCCTGGTCGCGCTGCAGGCACTCAGCCCTTCGCTGGTTACAGCGCTGACGGAGAAACTGAAATTGCGCGAGTTTTTGTATAGCCTGACAAAAAACTAGCCGCGCCCGGCACTCGATCCACGCTTACGGGTGCACCGTCATGTCGCGGCTGCAGCGCATTCGCGCAAGAACTTCCCACTCACTCGCGGCCGAATCGCCACGCGCCTCGTAGCGCCAGGCAAATCCATTGTCCGCGATTTCGAAAAAGACCATCTTGAGATCAAACCCCTCCGCCTGGCCTCTCATGACAATGTCCGCGTTCTCGAGTCTGGCATCGTAAAACGCGAAATCAGCCGAATCCACAGATGTCCAGGCGACGCGCCACAGACCTTTTTCCGCATCGTAGATACGCAAAGCCGTTCCGGTGCTCAGCCCGGAATGCGTCGGGTCCACGGGCAACCAAAGGTCCTGGACCGCAAAACCGTCCATTGCATAAGACCAGACCCAGGTCGCGACACCGGCATCGCCCACGCCATCGACCGGCTCCACCGCGCAATCCCATCTGCCGACGAATTGCCCGAACTGATTCAGCTCCGGCGCTGCCAGCGGATTCGCGGAACCGGTCCGCATCACTGCGGTGGCGCCGGACGACTCGGGCTCCGGGCGAATCGTGGCACATCCGGTGATCGCGGTCAGAAAAACGCCAGAAACTACAACTGAAAGGACTCGCGCAAACATTGCTTCGGCTCGATAATCGGACACCGCCCATATTGTGCCAGTTCAGCAGAGCGGATGGGCTGGCATAATGTCGGAACCGTGACCGATGAAGACATTGATTGCTGTGTCCGCTTTGACCGCGTCAGCAAACAGCTGTCCGGGCAAATCTTGCTGGACGATCTCAGCGTACGCGTGCCGGAGCGTCTGACCACGGCGGTCATCGGCGCGAGCGGCAGCGGCAAGTCGTCGTTGCTGAACCACATAAATGGACTGCTTCAGCCTGATAGCGGGGTTGTGGAGTTGTTTGGCCAACCCCTCGACTACAGGCAACTGTCGGAGATCCGCCGTCGCATCGGCTACGCAGTGCAGGAGATCGGGCTCTTCCCGCACATGAGCGTGGCAGCCAACATTACCCTGATGGCGCGTCTCGCCGGTTGGGCCGAGCGCCGCATCGACGAACGGGTCGAGCAGTTGCTGACGGTCGCCAAACTGCCTCGGGAACTGCTCGGCCGCTATCCGGGGACATTGTCGGGCGGACAACAACAACGAGTAGGATTGTGCCGGGCGTTGATGCTCGAACCGGAGTTGCTGTTGCTCGACGAGGCTTTTTCCGGCGTGGATCCCATCGCCCGCCAGGACATTTATCGCGACTTCATCGCACTCCGCGACCAGGCCAAGTGCACCGTGGTGCTCGTCACCCACGACATTCGCGAGGCAGTGTCACTGGCACAGTACGGAATCGTGCTGCGGGACGGGCTTGTCGAACAGGCCGGTGAGCTGGCTGACCTGGTCCGCAATCCGGCCAATAGCTATGTCGAAAGCCTGTTCTCCGGGCAGATTCCATGATCGGCCGCGGTCTTGCGCTTTTGGTATTGCTCTCGCTGCCGTTGGTGTCGGCCGCCGAGCGGGAGACAATTGTCGTTGGCACCAAGACTTTCACCGAGAGCTACGTACTCGGCGAACTGATGGCCCAGGTGCTCGAATCATCGGGACATACCGTCGAAAGAAGATTCGGCTTCGGCGGCACCCTGATTTGTTTCGAAGCTTTGCGCAACGGCGACATCGACCTGTATCCCGAGTACGGCGGCACCATACAGCGGGCAATTTATGGTGGTCTGCTTGCCGACAAAGATATCGCACGGCGGCTCGACAGCGACGGGCTGCGCCTGCTCGGCGAGTTCGGCTTTAACAATACCTATGCCCTGGCCATGCCAGGCGAGCTGGCACAGCGACTCAATATTCGAAACATTTCGGATCTGCGTGATCACCCGGATCTGGAAATCGGGCTCAGTCATGAGTTTCTGAGCCGGGCCGACGGCTGGCCGGGTCTGCAGCAACGCTATGGTCTGACCCAGACCGCGCGCGGCATCGAGCATGGTCTGGCCTACCAGGCCCTGCGAGAAGGTGAGATTCAGCTGACCGATGCGTATTCCACCGACGGCGAAGTACCAAGATATCGCCTGACCCTGTTGAGAGACGATCTCGGTTTTTTCCCCCGTTACATGGCCGCGCCTCTCGTTCGCAACGAGCTGCCAGCGTCGGCAACGCAGGCGTTGCAAAGGCTGGCCGGCATTCTCGATGAAGCCCGCATGCAACAACTGAACGGCGCAGTGGTGATCGAAGGCCGCGAGATCGCAGATGTTGCCGCCGATTTTCTCGAGTCGGAGGGTCTGCTGAGCCAACGCACGGATAGTGCGTCGATGTGGCATCGTTTACTGCGTAACACCCTGACCCATCTGCAGCTGACCGGGATCGCCTTGTTTCTGGGCTGTGTAGCCGGCCTGCTTGCCGGAGTCGCGGTACATCGCAGCCCACGCATGAGCCGCGCGGTGCTGCATACTGCCAGTCTTATCCAGACGATTCCGTCAATCGCATTGCTGGCGCTGATGATTCCATTGCTCGGTGTGGGCAAGCCGCCGGCGATTGCCGCGCTTTTCGTTTATTCGTTGCTGCCGATCCTCGCCAGTACGGTTACCGCGCTGCGATGCGTGGATCCGGTACTGTCACGAGTCGCCACGGCGCTGGGTCTCACACGTTGGCAACAAATCCGCCATGTCCAGCTACCGTTGGCGATGCCGCACATCCTCTCGGGAATACGCACAGCGGCGGTAATCAGCATCGGCACGGCGACGCTCGCCGCTTTTATCGGCGCCGGCGGCCTCGGCCAGCCGATCGTCACCGGACTCGCACTGAACGATCCGGCACTGATTCTCGAAGGTGCCGTGCCTGCTGCCTTGCTCGCCGTCCTGACCGAACTCGGCTTCGAATTGCTCGAACGGCGCCTGGTCGCGCCACCGCTGCGGACCCGCGAGGACTTCTAGCGCCTTGGCATCAGGCGGGAGTCCAGACCTTTCGACCTTCCGTCATGTCCAGGAGCAGATGATTGAGCCGCTTTACGAACCCGGCCGGATCCTCGGGCAAACCACCTTCGGCCAGCCTCGCCTGCTCGAAAAGCAGAAGACTCAGATCGTCGAGCCGGCTTGCCGATTCCTCGGTCGCCATCCGTGCCAGCAGCGGATGATCGAGATTGACCTCGAGCGTCGGGGCCGAAGCCGGCAACGACTGACCCGCAGCCTCCAGCATGCGTCGCAATTGCGCGCTCGGCTCGTTCTCGCCGACCACCAGGCACGCGGGTGACTCGATGAGACGCCCGGTACGCCGCACCCCGGCAACTCGGTCGCCCAGCGCCTTCTGAATCTTTTCCAGCAAGTCATTCGGGGGCTCGTCGGCGTGTTCCTTATCCGATGCAGTATCACCGAGGTCCAGCTCGCCCCTGGCCACATCCTGAAACGGCTTGCCGTCGAACTCGGCAAGGTGGCTGATCATTATTTCATCGATCCGGTCGGCGAGAACCAGCACTTCGACGCCCTTGTCGCGGAAAATTTCAAGATGCGGGCTGTTCCTGGCCGCACCGTCACTCTCTCCGAATACGTAATAGATCTTGGTCTGATCGGCCGACATCGCTTCCACGTAATCTTGCAATGAGCGTGTCTGGGCGTCGCCATCTTCCGCGGTAGAGGCGAACCTGAGCAACGGCGCGATGGCATCGTGCTGACCGGGCTCTTCGACAATCCCTTCCTTTAGCACCGCACCAAACTCGTTCCAGAATTGCCGGTACTTATCGGGCTCATCACTTGCAAGCCGCTCCAGCATGCCAAGGACGCGCCGTGTCAGCGCCGAGCGCATGGCCTCAACCCCGGAGTCCTGCTGCAGAATTTCGCGCGAGACATTCAGCGACAAATCGCTGCTGTCGACGATACCGCGCACGAACCGCAGGAACAGCGGCAAAAATTGCTCGGCCTGGTCCATAATGAAAACGCGCTGGGCATAGAGCTTGACCCCGCGTGGCGCCTCCCGGTTCCACAGATCAAAAGGAGCTCGCGAGGGTATGTAGAGCAAGCTGACATAATCCCGTTTGCCCTCGACCCGATTGTGGCTCCATGCGAGCGGCGCCTCGAAATCGTGCGAGATATGTTTGTAGAAATCGGTGTAGTCGTCGTCGCTGATCTCATTCTTCGGCAACGTCCACAATGCCGTGGACTCGTTGATCGTTTCGAACTCCGCGTCCGCCGTTTCCCCCGCGGCCCGCATCTGGACCGGAAAGCCGATGTGGTCCGAGTATTTGCGCACCAGCATTCTGACCCTGTTCTGGTCGGAAAACTCGCGGTCGTCTTTTTTGAGATGGAGAACAATAGTGGTGCCACGCTCGGCACGATCAATAGATTCAACGGTAAAGCTGCCATCGCCGGTGGACGCCCAATGGACTCCTTCGGCCGCCCCGAGTCCTGCGCGGCGCGAAAAAACCTCGACCCGTTCCGCGACGATAAACGAAGAATAAAAACCAACACCAAACTGGCCGATGAGCCTGGCGTCCTTTTGCTGATCGCCACCGAGCGCGCTAAGAAACTCCGCGGTGCCTGACTTGGCGATCGTACCCAGATTGGCGATCACGTCTTCCCGCGACATACCAATCCCGTTATCGCTGACCGCGATCGTTCCCGCTTCGGGGTCGCAGTTGATCCTGATCCGAAGATCAGCATCGTCCTCCAGGAGCGTCGGATCCTGCATGGATTCGAATCGCAGCTTATCCGCCGCATCGGATGCGTTGGAAATCAACTCCCGCAGGAAAATTTCCTTGTTGCTATAAAGGCTGTGCACCATCAGGTGCAGCAATTGCTTGACTTCGGCCTGGAAACCCAGGGTTTCCGGCTTCGCTTCGTTACTCATCCCGCCTCCGTGTGCCCACGGCCACTACCGGCCATCGTCTGGAATAAAGGCGTTGTTGGGGCCAGTGCGGTCAGATTCAAGTCCATTTGGCGCGTCTGTGGCTTGTGACGGGCTTCACGCACCTGGCTCGTGCCACGCGCCTACACTGACGATATCGGAATACCGGAGGCAGCACAGGATGAGCAAAGCCAAAGGACCTGGCAATCGCGGACCATTGCGGCCGCATCTGGATGAAGACGCGGAAGTCTGGGAGTACTACAACCCGGCACTGGCGCTGGTAGACAGCCCGGATTACCTGCGCACGACCGACAGCGAAGAAACCGCGACGGCGCGCGAGGCAGGCAATCAGCGAGGCGACATCGACGCCTGGGAAAATTAGAGCGTCAATACTCAGTCAGCGGCCTGATCGTCGCATCTCAAACCGGCAGTGCCAGTAAAATACTCGCGATACCGCCCAATGCGCAAAAGAAGACCAATGACAGCAGACGCTGGGTATGCGACGACTGCAGAATGAGCGGCAGGCGGATAATCAGATCGTCGAGATCATCGAGCCATTGCAACACGCATTCCATCTCTACGTCTCCTCGTGCTGCGAGGCCGGAATCGGGCGGGCCGGAACTCCCACCTGGCGTTGCTCAGACGGCCAATCATCGTGGCCGACGCGCCGAGCCGATTCAATCGCTTTCGCAAGCCATTCCAGTGGATAAATGTCGCGAGGATTTTCTGCTCGGGGCAGCTCTTGGTTCTGTGTCACGATCGCCGGACCCCTGTAATTCTGTAGCTCGGACGCCACTATAATCTCGTCGCAACGTTCACTCCGTGAGGCGTTTCACACCTGCAAAAAAACGCTTGTTGCGGAGGGCTGTATCCGATGCTCGCGCGGTAGATTTTTATTCACGAAAAACCTCGCGAAGGCGGCCACCGGAGCTACTAATCGAGAGCACCGGCGATGCCGGTGCATGAAAAGAAACGGTTCATGGAAGAGTTGGCCATCAATGAGTTGATACCCACACGGCCCAGTGGTCAGGACTCGTCGTCCCAGT
>PKUM01000089.1 GCA_002868855.1 Chromatiales bacterium
AACTCCATATCCGACTGCGCAAGCCGCCGGGGCAAAAAGAGAATAGTTGACCGCACAAGGCGGCAAACGGCCTGAGTCGGTGCTGATTATCGTCAGCACACTGAATGCAGAGGTGTTGTTGCTGCGGCGCCGTCGGCCGCCCGGATTGTGGCAGTCGGTGACCGGCAGCCTGGAGTGGGGCGAGGGTCCCCGGTCCGCGGCGCAGCGCGAACTGCACGAGGAGACCGGGATTGTTGCCGATCCCGAGGCACTGGTCGATTGCGGCCGCTGTAACCGTTACCCGATAGCGCCCGCGTGGCGGCACCGCTACGCGCGCGAAGTCAGCCACAATACGGAGTATGTCTGGCGGATCGTGTTAGCGCGACGTTGCGCGGTGAGCCTGGATCCGGATGAGCACGACGCGTTTGCCTGGCTGCCGTGGCAGAGCGCGATTGCGCGCGCGCACTTTGCTACAGACCGCGCCGCAATAACCGAATTCGCGAGGCACGCGGTATGAGCAAGAAAGAAGCGATCATCGTCAGCCATGGACTTTGGATGAGCGGTGCCGAGACCTACTTTCTGCGTCAGCGGCTTGGCGAGTTGGGCCCGTACGAAAGCCACCCTTTCAGCTACCGCAGCACCCGCGATCACCTCGGGCTGCATGCCAGTCAATTGCTGGGGTTTGCCGCTGCGATCGATGCCGATGTGGTGCATTTTGTCGGTCATAGCCTGGGTGGACTGCTGACGCTGCATGCGCTGCGTGAGGCGTGTCCGGCTAACATCGGCCGGATTGTGGTACTCGGCTCACCATTGCTGGGTTGTCGCGCCGGCAACAGCATCATGGCCTGGCCGATCGGCGACAAAGTGCTAGGTTCGGTTATGGCCGAGGTGCTGGCGATGCTGCCGCTGCCGGACTGGGACCTGGATATCGATCTGGGCGTGATTGCCGGCACGCTGGGGCACGGGCTCGGCCACTTCTTCGCCCCGGTGGAAGCGCCTCACGATGGCACTGTAGCGGTTTCCGAGACGCTACTTCCGGGTGTTTCGGATCATATCGAGTTGCCGGTGTCGCATACGGGCATGGTGCTGTCGCAATTGGTGGCCGAGCAGGTCGCGGTTTTTCTTCGTGATGGGCGATTCGAGCGTCCCTGACCAACCGGGTCTTCAGTCGTCGGACCTGGCGAGCCGCTTCAGTTCGTAGATCAGTTCGAGCGCTGCGCGCGGCGATAATTCGTCGGGATCGGTTGCGTCCAGCCGTTCAATCGCCGGGTGCGTTGCAGGCGGTTCTTCGTCGATGACGCTGAACAAATCGAGGCTTTGCTGGGGACCCGCGGTGCTGTCCTGGGTTTGTTCGAGGTGAGCAAGATAGCGTCTTGCGCGGCGGATCACGGTTTCGGGCACACCGGCCAGCGCGGCGACCTGCAGCCCGTAACTCTGGTTGGCCGGACCGTCACGAACCGTGTGCAGGAAAATCAGCTTGTCGCCGTGTTCGGCCGCTTCGACATGGACGTTGGCGCAGGCCGGAAGTTCTTCTGCAAGCGCGGTGAGTTCGAAATAATGGGTCGCGAACAGGCAGAACGCGCCCAGCCGTTCACCGATGTAATGAGCGCAGGCCCAGGCCAGCGACAGCCCGTCGAAGGTGCTCGTGCCGCGCCCGATCTCATCCATCAGCACCAGGCTGTTTGCGGTCGCGTTGTGCAGAATATTGGCGGCTTCGGTCATCTCCACCATGAACGTCGAGCGTCCGCCGGCAAGGTCGTCGGATGCGCCGATGCGCGTGAATATCCGGTCCACCGGGCCGATCGCGGCGCTCCGGGCAGGGACGAAACTGCCAATGTGGGCAAGCAGCGTGATCAGCGCCGCCTGGCGCATATAGGTCGATTTGCCGCCCATATTGGGGCCGGTCACGACCAGCATGCGGCGCGCATCCCCCAAAAGCACGTCGTTGGGCACGAAACGCTCCTCGAGAACCTGCTCGACCACTGGATGACGGCCGCCCGCAATCTCGATGCGCGGCTCGCCGGTCAGCACCGGCTGGGTCAGATCCAGCGTGTGGGCGCGTTCGCCGAGATTGGCGAGTACGTCGAGTGTTGCCAGTGCGCCGGCCATAAGTTGCAGTGCTTCGAGCTGGGCCTGCAGTTTGGCAAGCAATGCTTCATATAACGTCTTTTCCCGTGCGAGCGCCTTGTCGCGCGCGCCGAGTACACGATCCTCGTAGGTTTTCAGCTCCGGGATGATGTAGCGTTCGGCGCCTTTGAGGGTCTGCCGGCGTACATACTCCGGCGGCGCTTTTTCGGATTGTCCCTTGCTGATCTCGATGTAATAGCCGTGGACGCGGTTATAGCCGAGCTTCAGATTGGAGATGCCGAGACGTTCGCGTTCGCGCTGTTCCAGGTCGGTCAGAAAGCGATCGGCCTGTTGCCCGGTCGCACGCAACTCGTCGAGCTCGGCGTCGTAGCCCTCGGCGATTACGCCACCGTCGCGCAGCAACACCGGCGGCTCGGCAACTATCGCGGATTCCAGCAGGCGTTGCAGAGCCGGTTGTTCGGCGCAGTGCCCGGCGAGCGTTCGCAACTTGGGCGAGTCCAGCGGCGCCAGCTGTTGTTGTAATGCCGGCAGCGTGGCGAGGCCATGGCGCAATTGCGCGAGATCGCGCGGTCGCGCCGAGCCCAGCGCCACCCGGGCGAGGATGCGTTCGAGATCGCCGATCGCGCGCAGCAACTCCTGGAGGTCGCGGTAGCGCTCGTCGTTGCGTAGCGTATCGACTGCATGAAAGCGGCGCCGCAGTTCCTCATGGTCACGCAGCGGGCGGTTGATCCAGCGCCGCAGCAGACGTGCGCCCATTGCAGTGCAGGTTGCATCCATGACCCCGGCGAGCGTGTGTTCCGGCTGGCCGGTGAGGCTGTGTTCCAGCTCGAGATTGCGGCGGGTCGCCGCATCCATGATCAGCGCATCCGAACGTTGCTCGGTGGTCAGGCCGCGTAAATGCGGCAGGGCGCTGCGCTGGGTGTCATTGGCGTAATGCATCAGGCAGCCCGCCGCGGCGATTGCCGCCGGCAGTTCGGCGCAGCCGAAACCTGACAGGTCGCGGGTGCCGAATTGCTCGCACAGCACGCGCTGCGCTGTCTCGATATCGAAGTGCCACGGCGGGCGTCGCCGCAGCGCCTTGAAGTCGTCGAGCGCGGCGGGCAGGCGCGCTTCCTCGTCAACCAGCAGCTCAGCCGGGCGCAGCCGCTCGATCTCGCCGAGCAGGGCGTCTTCGCTGTCGCATTCCATCACGTGGAAGCGGCCGCTGGAAATATCAAGCCACGCCAGGCCGATGCTGTCGCGGTGCTGGCACAGCGCGGCCAGCACGTTGTCGCGGCGCTCATCGAGCAGCGCCGAATCGGTCACCGTACCGGGGGTGACGATGCGGACGACCTGGCGCTCGACCGGACCCCTGGATGTGGCCGGATCGCCGATCTGTTCGCAGATCGCGACCGATTCGCCCATGCGCACGAGCTTGCCGAGGTAGCTTTCGACGCTGTGTACCGGGACCCCCGCCATCGGTATCGGTTCGCCGGCCGACTGTCCGCGCCGGGTCAGCGCGATATCGATCATTTGCGACGCGCGCCGCGCGTCGTCATAGAAGAGCTCGTAGAAGTCGCCCATCCGGTAGAACATCAGGATATCGGGGTGCTCGGCCTTGATGCGCAGATATTGCTGCATCATCGGCGTGTGCTGGGCGGATTGCTTGGTGGCGCTCACGGCAGGGAAAGCGGTTTCCGGATCGGGTGGGACAGGGTAATGCGTGGGAGTCCGGGCGACAATGCCGGCGCTGCGCGCAGGAATCCGCCTGCAGAGCGCGACGTGCCGGGCCGGCGCGACCCGCAGACAACCGACAAAGCAGCGCGGCCGCGGCCCCGCTGGCAGGTCGTTTTAGTTGCTGGAATCGCCGCCGCCGTCCCCGCCATCGCTGTCGCCGTCCACGTCGTCGCGCGGCTGGGCACCGCTCGGCGCCACTTTAGGTTGCTCGATTTGCGCCGGAGTGACGGCGGCGATCGCCGTCTCGTCGCCGGCGAAAATGTGCACGTCGCGCTGTGGGAACGGAATCGAAATCTCCTCTTCATCGAAGCGCATTTTCACCGCGCGGGTGATATCCCAGTAAACATCCCAGTAGTCCTCGGTCTTGACCCAAGGCCGAACCACGAAATCCACCGAGGATTCGCCGAGCGCATGGAGCCGGACAACCGGTTCGGGGTCTTCCAGGATCTTGCTGTGACTGTCGACGATCTCGTTGAGCACCTTTTCCGCTTTCGGTATGTCATCGCTGTAACCGATGCCGAACACCAGGTCGATACGGCGCTCGCGCTGGGCGGTGACGTTCTTGATGACGTCGCCCCAGATCTTGCTGTTGGGCAGCACCAGCGTCTGGTTATCCACGGTCAGGATTGTGGTATTGACCAGGCTCATATGACTGACTTTGCCGAGCGCGCCGCCGGCTTCGATCATGTCGCCGACGTCATACGGGCGGTACAGAAGGATCAGCATCCCCGATGCAAAGTTGCCGAGCGTGTCCTGCAGTGCGAAACCGACGATGAAACCGGCGATACCGAGGCCGGCCAGTAGCGGTCCGACCGAAATACCGAGTTGGGCGAGACCGAACAACAACCCCAGCAGCAATACCAGGTTGGCCGCCGTCGAAATGATCATCCTGCGCAGCAGCCGCGAGAGTCGCAGTGGCGCCCGGTCCAGCCCGCGTGTAGTGAGCCTGCGCGCGATCCGCGACAACATCAGCGCGATCCACACGATTGCCAGGAAAAGCAACACATTGAACAGAATCTGCGGCAGGTTTTCCCGGATCCAGTCAACGACCGATTCGAACCAGCGCGCCATCAGCCCACTCAATACTTCGAGGTTGAAGATGTCAGTCGTGACGCTGCCGGCGGAGCCAATCAGTTGCTGCCGGTAACGGACGACATCGAGGTCCAGCGTCTCCATCATCGTTACGGTCTCACGCAACGATTCGGAAAGGCGTTTCGTCCGCCCATTGTTGACCTGGGTAAGGGCCGCCAGGTCGGTGTCGGCCGGGAGCGCCCCCAGCTGCCTCGCCAGCGTCCTGCTTTTTTCCTGGGTCATTTCCAGCGCGACGGACAGGTTTTCGGCCGAATCCGACAGTGCCCGGGTGAGAGCCTCCTGCTGCCCGGTGGTATCGAGGCCGAGCTTTCGCGAGAGTTCGAGATTGCGCAGCATACCCTTTTCGAGCGTGAGAATCCGCTGCGAAAGGCGTTCGCGATCGGCTTCCAGCGCGATTTTTTGCGCCACGCTCATGTCGTCGGTGTCGGCTGACATACTCATTCGCGGGTCGCTCGCCAGCCCATTGATGTATTTCCGGGCGCCTTCCGGCATCAATTCCAGCATCTCGACCGCGCGCTCCCGGAATCGACCCGGATCCCCGCCTGCGGCCTCTTGTTCGATGACGAGCTCAACGAGCCGGTGGGCGCGGTCGAGTGCGCTCAGCGCGTTTTCCTCGATGCGCCGCGACAGAATGGCCGCGTACTGGCCCTCCTCCTGTGCCTGCCGTGTTTTGAGCTGTTTGTTGTCCGCGATCAGCGCATTGATTTCGGCATCGAGGGCCGCGGCTTTTTCCTCGTAGGTGAGTTCTTCAGACTTTTCGGCGGCACCCTGTGCCAGCAACGAGTTCGTCGGTAGCAGGCCGATCAGCAGCAAACACATCATTGCGCCAAACCAGCCGCGGTAAATCGCTCGCATAACAGACCTCCGGATTGCGGGATACGCCATGCCCGGCACTTATTGGGGCAGTGGGAGCGGCACAGTCTATCAGCGATTGAGCGATTGTCATGGTGTCGGGTTTCGCGGACGCAGCCGGAGCGCGGAAACGGCCTTCCGGGGGCGACGAAGGGCCGCTGTGCGGCTCCTAACAGAGCTTTGGCAACGCAATTCCGGCGGCGGAATACGCGCCCCGTCCTGCTATGCTTCGTTGCGATGCCTGAGTCTTACCCGAGTTACCGCTTCGGCGACTGTTCTGTGTCGCCCGCGACGCGCGAGGTCCGTCGCGGCGAGCGGGTCGTCACGCTCGAGCCAAAAGTCTTCGATCTGCTTCTGTACCTGGTCGAGAATCGGACCCGGGTGGTCGGCAAGGACGAGTTGCTGGAGGCGTTATGGCCGGGCGTCGTCGTCGCCGAGTCGTCGTTAAGCCGCTGCGTAATGAAGGCGCGGCAGGCGCTGGGCGACGATGGCGGAGCGCAACGGATCATTCGCACCGTGCATGGGCGCGGCTACCAGTTCGTCGCCGACGTGGTGGAGGAGGGGCCCGCGCCGGTGCACCAGGCCGCGACAGTCGAGGCCGCGCTGCCGAAGGCGAGGCAAAGTCCGGGGCGGCCGTCGCTGGTGGTACTGCCGTTTGCCAACATCAGCGGCGAGAGTGTTCAGGATTACCTCGCGGACGGTCTGACCCAGGACATCACCACTGAATTGTCGCGCAACGGCTGGTTGTTCCTGATCAGCCGAAACAGCGCGTTCACGTATCGTAACAACCCGGTCGATCCGCGCCGGGTCGGCGCCGAGCTCGGGGTTCGCTATGTCGTCGAGGGCACGCTGCGCAAACTCGGCGACACCCTGAGAGTATCGACCGAACTGGTCGACGCGCAGACCGGCGAACAGGTGTGGGCAGAGCGATTCGACCGCCCGCTCGACCAGTTCTTCGAGATGCAGGACGACATTGTCCGCGGCATCGCGGGCAGTCTCGGCACGGAGGTCACCCGCGCCGAGGGCCGGCGCGCCTACCGGGCGGATGTCGCTACGCTCGACGCCTGGGGTCTGGTCCAGCGCGGAATCGCCGCGGCGTTCGGCGGGTTCAACCGCGCATCGGTGAACGAAGCGGAGTCGTTGTTCCGCCAGGCGGTGAAACTGGCACCGGCGGATCCCCGCGCGCACGCATTCCTCGGCGCGATCCTCGCGGTCCGATATATTCACAGGTGGACGCCGGATCTGGACGCGACGGCCGCGGAGGCCTGGCACGAGGGACGTACCGCGATCAACATCGCGCCCGACGATTCCGTCGTCCTCGGTCAGTGGGGCGAGATCAATAATTTCCTTGGCGAGTCTCACATCGCGGTCGATATCCTGCGCCGCGCGACCGAGCTCGACCCGAACTCGGCGTGGCACCAGGCCCATCTCGGCTTCGCGCTGATCGCGTCGGCGCGCGCGGAGGAGGCGATCGGCTACATCGAAGAGGCGATGCGGCTGTCGCCCAAGGATCCGGGCATGCACTGGATACGTTGCGGTCTCGCCTGGGCCTGCCTGCAACTCGAGCGCAATGAAGAAGCCGTGGCGCATGCGCGGGCCGCATTCGCCGAATATAGCGGCTGGTATGTGACCTGGAGCACGCTCGGGGTCGCGCAGGCAGCGACCGGAAATGTCGAGACCGGCCGCGAAACGATTGCGCGCCTGGTCCGGCTCGACCCGGATGCGTCACGCGCCGCAGCCATCGATTTCTACCGCTACATTGCCCGCGACGCACAACAGGGCGACGCGCTTTGCGAACTGGTCGAGGCGATCTGGCCGCAATGAGCGCGGTCCACGCAGTGGTGTCCCGGCGCGCCGTGAATCCCGCCTGGTCGGCCGGGTGCGGACGGCACCGCGCAGCAACACCGCCGGCATGCGATCTCGCCTATCATCTGGTGCCGTGAAAATTCTCCATGTTGAAACCGGCCGGCATCTTTACGGCGGCGCCAGGCAGGTACTGTATCTGTTGAACGGACTGGCCGGCGCCGCTGTCGAGAACACGCTGGTTTGCGCCAGTGGCGGCGCCATCGCCACGCCGGCCGCGGCCTCGGCCCGGGTGCGTGAGGTTGCTATCGGCGGCGACCACGACATCGGGTTCATCGGCCGGATGCGCGCCGAAATTCGCTCCGCGAAACCCGACCTGGTTCACTTGCACAGCCGGCGGGGCGCTGACGTGCTCGGCGCGATCGCCGCGCGCCTGGAGCGCGTGCCCGTGGTGCTGTCGCGCCGCGTCGACAACCCTGAGCCGGGTTGGGTGGTGCCGATCAAGTATCGCCTTTATGACAGGGTTATCGCGATCTCGGACGCCATTCGCGCGGTGCTGGTCGGGTGTGGCGTGCCGGCGGCGAAACTGCGGGTGGTGCCGAGCGCGGTCAACTGCGCCGAATTCGAAGGGCCGCGGGATATCGCGTGGCTGCGTGGCGAATTCGGGCTAGGTGCGGAGAACCAATGCGTCGGCATCGTCGCGCAACTTATCCCGCGCAAGGGGCATGCCGATCTTTTTTCCGCGTGGCCGGATGTACTGGCGGCGGCGCCGGCGGCGCGGTTGCTGGTATTCGGCCGGGGTCCGTTGCGCGAGCGACTGGAGAGCGAATCCAGGCGTCTGGGTATTTCCTCGTCGCTGCGATTCGCCGGTTTTCGTGACGATTTGCATCGCATCCTGCCATGCCTCGATCTCGTGGTGCACCCGGCGCATCGTGAGGGCCTCGGAATCGCTGTGCTGCAGGCGGCCTGTGCCCGCATACCGGTCGTTGCGACCGCGACGGGAGGTTTGCCGGAAATCATCGAGGACGGTGTCAGTGGCCGCCTGGTGCCGGCGTCCGATCCGGCCGCGCTGGCCGCGGCGATCATTGCGGTCTTGCGCGACCGCGAGCATGCACGCGCCATTGCGACGGTGGCGGCGGAGCGGGTACGCATGCGTTTTGGCGTCCAGGCAATGGTGGACGGCAACCTCGCGGTCTATCGTGAGCTCCTGACAGCCAATTGAAGGTCTGGACCGCGCGTCGGCGGCGCGGTTTAATCTGCTGACGTGATCCGGAGAGGCAGATGGTTCCAACAGACGAAGAACTGTCACTGGTGGCCGGCCAGGTCGTCACGATGCTCGCCGATGCGGGGGAGAGCGTGGCCGCCGCGGAATCCTGCACGGGCGGCTGGGTGGCGAAGGTACTGACCGATATTGCGGGTTCTTCGGCGGTGTTCGGGGTAGGACTGGTGACTTATAGCAATGCCGCCAAGCAGCAATTCCTGAACGTACCCGATTTCGTGCTGGACAAGCACGGGGCGGTCAGCCGCGAGACAGTCACCGCAATGGCTGAGGGTCTGCGTGCGATATCGGGCGCGGACTATGCGGTCGCGGTTAGCGGTATTGCCGGTCCGGACGGTGGCAGCGAGGACAAACCGGTCGGTACGGTGTGGTTCGCCTGGGCCCGGCGCGACGGCGACCCGCCGCTTACCACAGGCATGCACCGCTTCGAGGGTAACCGCGACGAAGTGCGGCGCCAGGCGGTCCTGACCGCGCTGGCGGGCCTGTTGCCGTAGATGACCGAAAAGCGGCCCAAGGCCGCGGCCTCGAGGCTGTTTTTTGCGTTGTGGCCGGACGATCCCCTGCGCGAATCGCTGCGCCATTCGACTCGCAAGGCGATTCGCGCCAGCGGCGGCCGGCCGGTTCCGCCACAGAACCTCCACGTAACGCTGGCCTTCCTCGGTTCGGTGGCTGACGCGGACCGGGCGGGCGTCGCAGCGGCCGCTGTAAATGTGAGGGAGCCGGCGTTTAAGTTCACGCTGGATGAGTTGAAAGTCTGGCCGCGTGCGAAAACCCTGGTGCTTGCGCCCGGCACGGCATCCGTGGAGCTGGCGCGGCTCTATTCGCAGCTATGGGACGGGCTGGAGGAGGCCGGTTTTGCGCGCGAGGCGCGCCCGTTTCGTCCGCATGTCACGCTGGCGCGCAAGGTGGCGACGCCGGGAAAGATGACTCTGGCGGCGCCGATCGAGTGGCGCGCGGACGCGTTTGCGCTGGTGCGTTCGATCACGGACCCGGCCGGAGCGCAGTACAAAGTCATCCGGTGCTGGGCGCTCCAGGGAGAATCTCCGCAGGGGCCCGGGCGATAATTGTTCATCGCGCCCGGTTTTGCGGCTGCCGGCGGCCCCGATCTGTGGAATAATCCCTGCTTTCCCGCCAGCCTCATTTCCCAGTCAGGTGCCAGATGGACGACAACCGCAAGAAAGCCCTCGTAGCAGCCCTCGGTCAGATCGAAAAACAGTTTGGAAAAGGGTCCGTGATGCGGCTCGGCGATTCCACCGCCCAGCGCGATCTGGACGTCGTCTCCACCGGTTCGCTGACGCTCGATGTCGCACTCGGAATCGGTGGCCTGCCGCGCGGCAGAGTCGTCGAAATCTATGGGCCGGAGTC
>PKUM01000189.1 GCA_002868855.1 Chromatiales bacterium
CCGAATCATGTCTTCGAAGCTGTGACAGCGGTTCATAAGCGCGTACGCGGGGGCTATGCAGTCATTGCGATGGTAATCGGGCATGGCCTGGTCGCGTTCCGCGATCCCCACGGCATCCGTCCCATGGTTCTGGGGCGGCGTGAGACGGCGAGCGGACCCGAACATATCATCGCCTCGGAAAGCGTCGCGCTCGACGTCCTCGGGTTCGAGTTGATTCGTGACGTAGAGCCCGGCGAGGCGATTTATATCGACCTTTCCGGTCAGGTCCACAGCAAGAGTTGCGCGACCTCGCTGGGTAATACGCCGTGCATGTTCGAATACGTCTATTTTGCCCGACCCGATTCGATCATCGACAACATCTCGGTATACAAGGCCCGTCTGCGAATGGGAGAAAAACTCGCCGAACGCATCGTTCGGGAGTGGCCGGACCACGATATTGACGTCGTGATTCCGGTTCCGGACACCAGCCGCACCAGTGCGCTGCAGTTGTCCAATGTGATGAAGCTCAAGTTCCGCGAGGGGTTCATTAAGAATCGCTATATCGGTCGGACCTTCATCATGCCGGGTCAGGAGATGCGCAAGAAGTCGGTGCGACGCAAGCTCAACGCAATCGATCTGGAATTTCGCAACAAGAACGTTTTGCTGATAGACGATTCAATCGTTCGCGGTACGACCTCCAAGCAAATTATCGAAATGGCCAGGGAAGCGGGTGCGCGAAATGTTTATTTCGCTTCCGCCGCGCCGCCGGTCCGATACCCGAATGTCTACGGTATAGATATGCCCGCTGCAGACGAACTCGTCGCACATGGCCGTACCGAACAGGAAGTGTGTGACATCATTGGAGCTGACCGGCTTTTCTACCAAACCCTCGAGGACCTGGTGCAGGCCGTCAAGCACGATCATGCGGCGATACGCGAATTCGATAACTCGTGTTTCTCCGGCGAGTATGTCACCCGCGACATTACCCCGGAATATCTGACCCAGCTCGAGCGTGCGCGCTCTGACAAGGCCAAAACTGCACGCGAGGCGGCGCGGCCGGACAAGCCCCGGGCACTCGGCGTCATCTGATCAAAGCAGTGGCCGCTCCGAAGCCATCGGAACGCAGACAAATACTCGAAAACATTTTTCGCTCCGCGCTCGCGGCGGCGCATGGGCGTCGCTGTGTGAGTCAGGCGCTTGCCGCCTACGGCAATGCTGGCTCATGGTCCGCGGTTGCCGTGGGCAAGGCCGCCGAGGCCATGATGGACGGCGCCTGTGACGTGCTGGGCGCACGACTGCGCCGTGCGCTGGTCGTGCGAAAGGCAGGGCTCGCATGCGGCTTGACCTTGCCAGGGGCGCGCATCGAAGTCATTGATGCGGCGCACCCGGTGCCCGACGCCAGCAGCCTGGAGGCCGGTCGGCGAGTCTGCGAGTTCGTGGACAAAGCGGCCGTCGACGACAACGTGCTGATCCTGATTTCCGGTGGTGCTTCGAGCCTCATCGAGCGCTTGCCGTCCACTGTGTCGCTCGAGCAGTGGCAACGCCTTAACCGCTGGCTGTTGCGGTCGGGGTTGGAAATCCATGCGATTAACGCGATCCGGCGCCATGTATCCCGTCTGAAAGGCGGCGGGCTGCTGCGTTACCTGGGCGGAAAACACGTTTACGGGTTGATGTTGTCCGACGTTCCCGGCGATGCGCCGGAGGCGATCGGGTCCGGGTTGCTTTCGCCGGTCGGTGAGTCCGCGGCGGTCGCAACGCTGCCTGGATGGGCGCGTACGCTCATCGAAAATGCCGGATCTGAGACTGTTGGAGCCGCCGGTCCTGCAGAGCTCACGATGGGCGTGGTCGCTAATAACACCACGGCAATGAGGGCAGCGCTGACGCATGCGCGCGAGCTGGGCATTGCGGCCCGGCGCGGCCGCGGCCGCCTCGGCGGCGAGGCAGTGGAGATTGCCCGGAATCTGGTAGCCGAGTTGCGCGCGGGTGCGCCAGGAGCGGCAGTCTGGGGCGGCGAAACCACGGTTACGTTGCCGTCGCACGCCGGACGCGGCGGTCGCAATCTGCATCTTGCTCTGGCAGCGGCCATAGCGATCGACGGGCGCGATGATCTGAGCTTACTGGCTGCTTCGACAGACGGTGATGATGGCAATTCGGGTTGCGCCGGTGCGATCGTGGACGGCGAGACTTTAAGTCTGGGTCGCGCGCAGGGACTCGATCCGGTGCGCTGCCTCGCAGCGTTCGAATCGGCGCGTTTTCTCGAGGCGGCCGGCGCTACCCTGGTTACCGGGGCTACCGGTACCAATGTTGCCGATCTGGCGATTGGCCTGCGCGCCTGAACGTCGGGCCTTGTTACAATTCGCGAAATCCCTGGAAGCCTGCCTTGATGCCTATACGCGTTCTCGTTATCGATGCCAATGCCGACTACCGGCGCCTGTTCGGACACCATATCGGTAGCGAATGGCTGGACGCACTGATTGTCGAGCACGACCCGGTCAGCCAGGGCGGCTTGCCGCGCGAGTTTACCGCTGCCGGCTTCGACGTCGTGATACTCGATAGTGCCGCTGGTAGTGATGGCCGACTTGAGTGGCTGCGCGATTTCAAAAGACGGCCGGGTTTCCCACCGGTGATTTTCGTTGCGGCCGATGGCGACGAGATGCTTGCCGCCCGGGCCATTAAAAGCGGTGCCGCCGAATATTTTCCGAAGCACCGGATTCGCCACCAGGAATTCGTCCAGGCCGTGCGCGAGGCAGCAAGAGAACGCAAACAGCAGCTCGCCAGGCAGGTGCGCACAGGGGCCCGCGACAAGGCCAGCCAGTTCGGTTCCGTCAAGATCCGCGGCATGCGCTGCGTACGTCAGCTTGCGCTGGGCGGTGTGTCGTCGGTTTATCTCGCAGAGAGCGAGAAGCTCGGCATACTTCTGGTGCTAAAGGTCCTGCGCCAGGTGCCCGATGTCGCGGAAGGCAAGAACACGTTCGACCGGTTTATCCGCGAATACGAGCTGATCGCGCGCATCGACCATCCGAATGTCGTCAGGATTTACGATCTCGGTGTGGCTGACGATCATGCCTACATCGCAATGGAGTACTTTCCCGACGGCGATTTGAGGACGCGGTTGCGCGGTCCCATGCCGAGTGAGACGGCACTCGTTTACCTCGCGCAGATTGCCGAGGCGCTGGCGGCAATTCACGCGGTCGGAGTGCTGCATCGAGATTTGAAGCCCGGAAATGTAATGTTGCGCGAGGACGGCAGCGTCGCGCTAATCGACTTCGGTCTTGCGCGCGAGCTGCGAATGGAGGCTGAAATTACCGAGACCGGGGAGATTTTCGGTACGCCTTATTACATGAGCCCGGAGCAAGGGCATGCCGACCACCTCGACGAGCGCGCGGATTTATACAGCCTCGGGGTAATCTTTTACGAAATGCTTACCGGCAAAAAGCCCTACATGGCCTCGACACCGATGGCGGTGATCTATATGCACAGTCATGCGCCGCTGCCGCGGCTCGATCCGGGTCTCGCTCACCTTCAACCGCTGCTGGACCGAATGATGGCCAAGGAGCCGGGCGAGCGGTTCCAGAGTGCCGAGGAGTTGCTCGACGTACTTGCGTTGCTGGTGCCTGAACAGACGCTTCAGCAGGCGAGAAGCCTGACGTGAGCCGTGCAATGCGGGCCGCAGACCCTGTTCCGCGCGAGGTTGCCGGATTTTTGCGGTGCGCGACTCCGCCGGCCTGGTTCGAGGCTGCGCTCGAGGACCAGCCGACGTTGCTGCTGGATCATGCCAACTGTGAGAAAAAGGCGGCTTCCACCGCGCTCGGAATGATGTTCCGCTATGAGCTCAGGCCCGACCTCGCGGCGCAGATGTCGCGGCTGGCGCGCGAAGAGCTGCGTCACTTCGAGATGGTTGAGCAGTTGCTCGACGAGCGCGGAATTGAGCGCCGCCGGTTGTCACCATCGCGTTATGCCGGGGGGCTGCACGAACTGGTTCGCGGCGAGGAACCGCACCGGCTGGTTGACCGGCTGGTCGTCGGCGCATACATCGAGGCGCGTTCGTGCGAGAGGTTTGCCCGTATTGCCCCCATGCTGGATTCGCAACTCAACGCCTTTTATACCGGCCTGTTGAATTCCGAGTCACGCCATTTCATGTTGTACCTCGACTTCGCGCGCCGGTTTTGCGCGCCGGGCGATGATATCGAATTGCGAATACAGGTTATCGGCGAACGCGAAGCCGCCCTGATCACGAGCCCCGATCCGCAGCTGAGGTTTCACAGCGGGTTGCCGATGACATCGAACAGTTTGTAACCCAGAGAATCCCAGCGCAGCGCCATTGCGGTCGTCCCCCAGTCGCCAAGAACGACTCTGGTACAGGCATCGCCTTCCACTTCGAATCGATGGATTGCCGGCCGATGAGTATGGCCATGGATCATGAATCGCACTCCGGCGGCTCGCATCTCGGCCTCAATCGCATTTTGATTGGCGTCGAGAATATCCGGGTCCTTGCCGGCCTGGCTGGCGCGGCTCGCGGTTCGCGCCTGCGCCGCATAGTCGCGCCTCGATGCCAGATCCTGTGCCAGAAAATGGCGTTGCCACTGCTCACTGCGGACCTGGTCGCGAAATGCGAGATAGTCGGTGTCGTCGGTACAAAGACGATCGCCGTGCGTGATCAGGACGGCGCAACCATAAAGGTCTATTACGTGCGGATCGGGCAACAGTTCGGCCCCGGCGCGACGGCAGAAGTCAGTGCCCAACAAGAAATCCCGGTTGCCATGCTGCAGGCCGATCGTCGTGCCGGCCAGGTGGGCCGCATGCAATGCTGTCGCCACGGCCCGGCCCGGTTCGCCCGGATCGTCATCGCCAATCCAGGCTTCGAACAGGTCTCCAAGGATATAAAGCCTTTCCACGGAGCCGGCCGCTGCGCCCACGACCCGCACAAAAGAGTCCACTGCGGACGGCGCAGTGTCATCCAGATGAAGATCGGAGATAAACAGCGCAGTCATCGCAGTGCTGCTTGATCAGGGCTGCCCGACTCGCAATGGATTCAGAAAGGTGGCCCCCTGGATGACGATGTTTTTCTCCGGCACGTTTTCGCTCAGATCGTCGCTGGTCATCGAGGGACCGGTCGGGACGTGCGCGATGCGGTCGACCACGTCGATGCCCTCGACGATCGTGCCGAATACAGTGTAGCCCCAGCGGGTCGGCAGCGGATCCAGGTCCTCGTTGTCAGCGAGATTGAAATAGAACTGGGTCGTCGCGGAATGTGGCTTGCTGGTTCGCGCCATGCCGACGGTGCCGCGCAAATTTGACAGCCCGTTACCGGCTTCGTTCGGGACCGGGTCCCGGGTCGGTTCCCGAAGCACGTGGTCCGGTGTGTAGCCGCCGCCCTGAGCGACGAAGTTGTTGATTACACGATGAAAAATTAAACCTTCGTAGAAACCGTCCTGCACATAGCGGATGAAGTTTGCGCTGGTCAGTGGTGCGCGCTGGGCATCGAGTTCGATGACGATGCTGCCTTCGCTCGTGTCGATCCTCACCCGCGGCCGGTCCGGCAATATCATTTCCTGCGCCATCGCCGGCAGCGCCAGGCTCAGGCATATCGTCAAAAGCAGTCCACGCATCGTTCCACCTCGTTGCTGTCGTTCCGGACAGCCCGCAGCAAATTGCGGGCGCAGGAGGATTATTGCAGAAAAACCGCACCCGGCGTGTCTGGGCGGCGTCCGGGCTTTCCGCTACCATTGCGCGCCATGAACCCGACTGCCACCAGATTTGCACCGAGTCCGACCGGACATCTCCACCTCGGTAATGTCAGGACCGCGTTTTTTAACTGGTTACTGGCGCGCCGCAACGGCGGCCGGTTCGTGTTGCGTAGCGAGGATACCGATGCCGAGCGCAGCCGCGATGACTATCTCGAGGCACTGATGGAAGATCTTGCCTGGCTCGGTCTCGACTGGGACGAAGGGCCTGATTGTGGTGGCGACCACGCCCCCTATCGCCAGGTGCAGCGGGGTGACGTGTATGCCGCCTATTTCGACAAACTGAGCACCGAACGCCATGCCTATCCGTGCTTCTGCTCACCGCGGCAGCTTGCCGTCTCGCGCAAAGTGCAGCTATCGGCCGGGCGCCCGCCGCGCTATGCCGGCACCTGCCGCGACCTCGCAGAGTCAGAAGTCGCATCGCGTCTCGCATCCGGCGAGACGGCGACGCTGAGATTTCGTGTCGAGCGCGGTCGGGAAATCCGGTTCGATGACCTGGTGCGTGGGCCGCAGTCGTTTGCCAGCGACGACATCGGGGATTTCGTCATTCGGCGTGCGGATGGCAGTGCCGCGTTTTTCTTCAGCAACGCTCTCGATGACTCGTTAATGGAGATTTCGGACGTGCTGCGCGGCGAGGATCACATCACGAATACGCCCCGTCAGATCATGTTGCTGCAGTGTCTCGGGCTGCGCGCTCCGCGTTACGGACATTTGTCGCTGCTGGTCGGCGATGATGGTGCGCCGCTGTCAAAAAGGCATGGTGCAAGCAGTCTGCGCGAACTACGCGAACAGGGTTTTCTTCCCGCCGCGATACTCAACCATCTGTTGCGCCTCGGCCATGCGTTGATCGAAGAGCACTGGTACGAACCGGACGCAATGGCGCAGGCATTCGAAATCGGACGTCTCGGCCGTGCCCCGGCGCGGTTCGATCTCGATCAGCTGGATCACTGGCAACGCGAGGCCATTCATCACGCAGGCGCTGACACCCTGGCGGTCTGGGGCGGGCTGGATGACCTCGCTGTTGTACCGTCCGCCCAGCGCGCGGCGTTTCTCGAAGCGGTGCGGCCGAATCTCTCGCGGCCTGGTGATTTGGCGGACTGGGCGGAGCGAGTATTCGGCGCGTTGCCCGAACCGGAAGACGACGCCAGTACCGCAATCAACGCTGCGGGCGCGGACTTTTTCGCCGCTGCTGCGGACGCGTTCGCGACCGGGGCGCATTCCCTCAAGGAACTCGCCAGGGCGGTGAGTGAGCGAACCGGAGCGCGAGGCAAGTCGCTTTACATGCCACTGCGTGCCGCACTGACCGGCCGGTTGAGCGGTCCCGAACTCGGCCCACTGCTGGAGCTGATGCCCGCGCCCGCGATCGAAGCGCGGTTGCGGCGGCATGCGGGTCCTGGAGACGAATAGAAATGCTCAGCATCTACAACAGCATGAGTGGGCGTAAGGAAAGCTTCGTGCCGATCACGCCCGGCAAGGTACGTATGTATGTCTGCGGTATCACCGTTTACGACTATCTGCACCTTGGCCATGCGCGGATGATGATCGTCTTCGACATGGTGGTGCGCTATATGCGCAGCGTCGGGCTCGAAGTCGAATACGTTCGGAACATTACCGATATCGACGACAAGATAATTGAACGTGCTAACGAGCAGGGCGTGGAAATCGGCGAACTGACCGCAAAGTTCATTGAGGAAATGCATCGGGATGCCGATGCGCTGGGAGTGCTGCGGCCCGACCACGAACCGCGCGCGACCGATCATCTCGATGCCATCGTCGCGATGATCGCCGAGCTCGAGCGGCGCGGGCTCGCCTATCGTGGCGACAATGGCGACGTCTATTACGCGGTTGCGCGGTTCGCTGATTACGGCAAACTCTCGCGCAAGAACCTTGCAGATCTGCGCGCAGGGTCGCGTATCGACGTTGCCGAATCGAAACGCGACCCGCTGGACTTTGTTCTGTGGAAAGCGGCCAAGCCGGACGAGCCGCAATGGGAGTCTCCGTGGGGGCCGGGCCGGCCCGGTTGGCATATCGAGTGTTCGGCAATGTCGACCGAGATGCTCGGCAATACCTTCGATATTCATGGTGGTGGCATGGATCTGAAGTTCCCGCACCACGAAAACGAGATTGCACAGAGCTGCGGAGCTACCGGAGCGGATTTCGCACGGTTGTGGATGCACAACGGGTTCGTCCGGGTCGACGAGGAAAAGATGTCGAAGTCACTCGGCAACTTCTTTACGGTGCGTGACATCCTCACGCGTTTTCAGCCCGAGGAAGTTCGTTTCCTGATGCTCGGCAGTCATTATCGCAAGCCGCTCAATTACTCCGAGCAGGAGCTGATTTCCGCCGGTGCCGCGCTGGACGGGTATTACACCGCGCTGGCGAGGGTAGAGCCGGGTGAGCTGCCGCGCGACGAGGACTTCACGGCACGATTTCGCGAATGCATGGACGATGACTTCAATTCGCCCGGTGCGCTTGCTGTGCTGGCGGATTTGCGGCGTGAGTTAAGCCGTGTGCTCGATGCCGGCGACAACGCTCGCGGCGCGGCGCTTGCCGCGCTGCTGCGCCAGCTTGGTGGCGTACTCGGCATCCTGCAGGATAATCCGACGGGCTGGCTGCGACGGCCGAAACGCGGAACCAGTCAGGCGCAGGACGCACTCGACGATGCCGCAATCGACGCCCTGATCGAGCAGCGCGAACAGGCGCGCGCCGCGCGCAACTGGGCGGAAGCCGACCGGATTCGTGACGAACTGAAAAGCGCAGGTATTGCGCTTGAAGACGGTGCGGGCGGCACGGGCTGGCGCCGGATCTAGCAGCTCAGCCGCAGGCGGACTCGTCAGTATCGGTGAGCTCGGCTGCCTGTAGCGTATTCGCAAGCAACATCGCCACAGTCATCGGGCCGACCCCGCCAGGTACCGGAGTGATCCATGATGCATGCCTGCTCGCGGGCTCGTATTCCACGTCGCCCACCAGGCTGCCGTCAGGCTGGCGATTGATGCCGACATCAATTACTACCGCCCCGGGTTTTATCCACTCGCCCGGTACAAGACCGGGCTTGCCAACTGCCACGACTACGATGTCGGCACGTCGCACATGCGCTTCGAGGTCGCGGGTGAAGCGATGACAAACCGTGGTCGTGGCCCCCGCCAGCAGGAATTCGAGACTCATCGGGCGGCCGACAATATTGGATGCGCCGACAATGACCGCGTGCTGGCCGGTAACCGGAATATCGTAGTGGCGCAGCAGGTTCATGATTCCCAGGGGGGTGCAGGGGCGAAGACGCGGGATTCGTTGGGCCAGGCGGCCGATGTTATAAGGGTGAAAGCCGTCGACATCCTTGCCCGGGTCGATGCGCTCGATGACGACGCTTGGATCGATCGCGTCGGGCAGCGGCAACTGAACCAGCACACCATTCACGCGTTCGTCCTGATTCAGGCGGTCGATTTCGGCGAGCAATTCGGACTCGGTGGTGGTCGCCGGAAGGTCGATCCCGATCGAACGGATCCCGACTTCCTCACAGGCGCGGTGCTTGTTGCGGACATAAACCTGCGATGCCGGGTCGCTCCCGAGCAGGACCACGGCAAGCCCCGGGGCCGCATTGCCCGAGGCCGCACGGGTTGCAATGCGTTCGCGAATCGACGCGCGGATGCGTCGAGCCACTTGTTTGCCGTCGATGATTCGGGCTGTCATCCCGTGGGGGTCGCCTCAGGAAACCAAAGCGGGGCGGATTGTCGCACGCCGTCGGGACAGCAACAACTTGAGGCCTGAAATTGACGCGACGAATGCGCCTCCGTAGAATCCGCGGTCTTGTCCGAGCTGGCAGGCGCTGGTTTTGGGGCCGCGGCGGGCGCAAGCTTCGGAAGTTAAGCGGGGCATGGCGCAGTCTGGTAGCGCATCTGCTTTGGGAGCAGAGGGTCGGCGGTTCGAATCCGTCTGCCCCGACCATTCTTCCGCGGTGGCTGAAGCCCGAATGTTTAGACGGCATCGATGCGCCCGTAGCTCAACCGGATAGAGCATCGGCCTTCTAAGCCGAGGGTTGCAGGTTCGAGTCCTGCCGGGCGCGCCATATCCGAAGTCGGGATCTGGCACGGACAAGCGCCATAAGGATTAAGTGGCACAGTGGTGGGCGTAGCTCAGTTGGTAGAGCCCCGGATTGTGATTCCGGTCGTCGTGGGTTCGAGTCCCATCGTCCACCCCATTTCCCTGCGGGCCATTAGCTCAATTGGTAGAGCAGCTGACTCTTAATCAGTTGGTTGTAGGTTCGAGTCCTACATGGCCCACCATCAGGGCTCTCCCCGTGCCGGGCGCAGCAGCCGTGATGGCAGAATCCCCGAACCCCTCACCCGAAGCGTTTTGCGCTGGCTGCGTTGCGGCCCCCTGCCTGGCAACGACATCGATCATAATCGACCTCTGTGAC
>PKUM01000325.1 GCA_002868855.1 Chromatiales bacterium
GACGGCAAGGCCACACGCTCGTGCGTGCTGGCCGTCTCCGCCGCGGCCGGACACGACATCACGACGATCGAGGGGCTGTCGCCCGACGGCAACCATCCGGTCCAGGTCGCGTGGCGCGAGGAAAACGTGCCGCAGTGCGGTTACTGCCAGGCCGGCCAGATCATGAGCGCGGCCGCATTGCTCGCAACCAGGACCAACCCCAGCGACGCCGACATCGATTCGGCGATGCGCGGCAACCTGTGCCGCTGCGGCACCTATGTCCGCATCCGTACCGCGATCAAACGTGCTGCCGACGGAGGGAATGCCGCATGAGCAGTGACCTTTTCGATCCTGAGTGGGTAGCCGAACGTCGTCGCGCGACACCGGCAGCGACACTGACGCGACGCCAGTTCTTCCGGGTAAGCGGGCTGGCCGGCGGCGGCCTGTTGCTTAGCATGGCGATGCCGGGCATCTCCGAGGACGCGGCTGAAGCATCCGTCTTCGAGCCCAATGTGTTCGTCCGAATCGACCCCGATAACCGCGCCACGATAACGGTGTCGCAATCCGAAATGGGCCAGGGCGTGCGCACGACGCTGGCAATGATCGTCGCCGAAGAACTCGATCTCGACTGGTCCCGGGTCAGCGTCCGGACGGCGCCGGCCAACGAGGAGAAATACGGCCGCCAGGGCACCGGCGGCAGTGCCAGTATCCGCCGCAACTGGACCCGGCTGCGCGAGTCAGGCGCGAGCGCGCGGGCGATGCTTGTGGCCGCGGCGGCGGAGCGGTTAGGCGTCGCGGCGGACACCCTGGAGACCGGGGACAGTCATGTGATCGACCCGGCATCCGGGAGGCGGCTTGCGTACGGCGATCTCGCCGCGGCGGCCGCGACAAAACCGGTGCCGGACAAACCGTCCCTGAAAACGCCCGCCCAATTCCGCCTGCTGGGCAAGGAGCACCCGGGCGTCGATGTCGATGCGATCGTCACCGGCAAAGCCATCTACGGCGCGGACGTGCGCCTGCCCGGCATGCTGTACGCGGTCGTCGAACGCAGCCCGGTGCATGGCGGCAGCCTGAAATCCTACGACGATACGGCGGCGCTTAAGATCAACGGCGTACGCAAGGTCGTCACGGTGCCGGCCGTCGGCGGCAGCACCAACGTCCACGCCGGCGTCGCGGTAATCGCCGACAGCACCTGGGCGGCAATGCAGGGGCGCGATGCGCTCGCGATCGAGTGGAATGCGGGGCCGCACGGCAGCGAGAACAGCGCTGCGCACTCTCAGAAGATGCATGAACTCACCTCGCGTCCCGGCGAGGCCACCGTGAACCGTCTCGGCGATCCGGACAAGGTGCTTGCCGCGGCCGATGACGTGCTGTCGGCGACGTACGAGGTGCCGTTTTTGTCCCATGCAACGATGGAACCGATGAACTGTACCGCCGCGGTCGACGGCGACCGCTGCCGGATCTGGGCACCGACCCAGTTCCCCAACTGGGCCGCGCGCGCAACCTCCGAGGCACTCAAAATCCCGGCCGCGAACGTCTCTGTCGAGATCACGCTGATAGGCGGCGGATTCGGCCGCCGCATCAACCCGGACTATGCGGTCGAGGCGGCGCTGGTTGCCGCCCAGGCCGACGCACCGGTCAAGGTCACGTGGAGCCGCGAAGACGACATGCGCCACGATTTCTATCGTCCGGCGGCGCTCCACGTCATCGACGCCTGTCTCGACGACGCCGGCATGCCGCTCGCGTGGCGGCAACGTTTCTCGACACCGGCGATCCGCGCGACCTACAGCGACAAGGTTGACGTCGATGCGTTCGGCGTCGGCGAAAGCGACGGCGCGGCCAATATGCTGTACCGCATCCCGAACCGCTCGTGCGAGTACAGCTATCTCGATTCCGGCATCAATCGCGGCTGGTGGCGTGCCGTGCACACGACGCACGCGACGTTTGCGGTCGAGAGTTTTATCGACGAACTGGCCGAGCGCGCGGGCAAGGATCCGCTCGAGTTGCGTCTCGCGCTGATCGACGAGCTCGAGGTCGACCGTCCCGAGCAGAACGAGGAATTCCCGTTCCGTCCGCAACGACTGAAAGGCGTGCTGCAACTCGCGGCCGCCAAGGCCGGCTGGGGCAAGCCTCTGCCCGCCGGGCACGGCATGGGCATCGCCTGTGGCATCGACCACCTGAGCTACGCGGCGGAAGTGGTCGAGGTGTCGGTCATCGATGGCAAGCTACGCATCCACAAGGTAGTGTGCGCAGCCGACTGCGGCCCGGTGCTGAACCCCAACGGTGGGCGCGCCCAGATCGAGGGCGGGATCGTACAGGGCCTGTCGGCAGCGTTGCGCGAACGCATCACGGTCGCCGACGGGCGTATCGTCGAGGGCAATTTCGGCGACTACCGGATATTGCGCATCAACGAATCGCCGCTCGTGATCGAAACCTATTTCGCCGAAACGGATGCGCACCCGACCGGGCTCGGCGAGCCGTCGGTGCCGCCGATAGCCGCGGCGCTGGCCAACGCGATTTATGCCGCCACCGGCAAGCGTCACCGCAGCCTGCCAATCGAGATCTGAGTATTCAGTCAAGCGCTTTTGCCGAGCAGCAGTCATTCGCCGATATCCGCTGGGATACTCTGCATGTCGCTGATCGCAGAGCTGCAACGCCGCAACGTGATCCGGGTGGGAACCGCGTACGTCGCGTTTGCCTGGCTCGTCGTTCAGGTTCTCGATTCCCTGGCGCCGGTGTTCGGCCTCAGCGATGCGGTGACCGGTCTTGTCGTGATCGTGCTCGCGATCGGCCTGGTGCCGGTGCTCGTCCCCGTGGCTGTTCGAGCTGACGCCGGAAGGCCTCGCCCGCGACAACACGGTCGATCATGACGCGCCCGCCCGCCGCAACGCCGCCAGGCGGATCGACCCCCCAGCGTACTCCGGGCCCCGAAACTGGAATATCGACCTGTTGTTCCGTTCGCTGCACGACGACCCGCGTTGGCCCGCCTTGCTCGAAAAAGCCGGGCGCGCTACTCGGGAAGCAGCGCGACGACCCTGGCGGGCCCGCCCGAACCGCCCTCGATCTTCATCGGCAACGCCAGCAACAAAATCCCGGTCGTCGGCAACGCGTCGAGACTGGTAAGATTTTCGAGGCCTGCAACGTCATGCGCCCCGGCCATGCGATGCACCGGGAAGTCCTGCGACCGGCCGTAGTCGATCGAGGCCGTGTCGACGCCAAGCAGGACAACGCCACGCTGCTCCACCAGCAATGTTGCGGCGTCGAGCCCGAAACTCGGGAACGACAGCCTGCTGGCATCCCCGGGCGTGTCGTCGCCGAGATATTTTTTCGCGTCCGGCCAGTGCCGGCTCCAACCGGTCCGCAATAGCGCGATTGTCCCCGCCTCGATGCGGCCGTGGCGCGACTCGAAGTCTTCGACGTCCGCCACGGTAAGACGATAATCGCGATCCTTCGCCGCCTGTTTCGAGACGTCGATAACGACAGCCGGCGCCACGAGATTACGCAGCGGAAGCTCGTCGGTGGCCTTGCCGTCCTTGTGGAAATGCACCGGCGCGTCAAGGTGCGTGCCGCCATGTTCTGGCGTGCATACCGAGTAGGACGAGTAGTACCAGCCGCCTTCGGTTTCACCTTCCGCGAGCGTCTTCAGTTCGAATCGGGTCGGCGAAGTGGGCCAGAAAACCGTTTCCTCGTTGTACGGGTGAGTCAGGTCGACCAGGCGGTAGGAGGCACCCGGCTCGAGAGCAATCGTCGCCATTGCGTGGGAATAAAGCACCGCGGCAATCAGAAAGCGCCGGGTGGAGGAGCAAAAAACGGACGGCATTGCATTCTCCCTTGTCGATGCCAAACCTAGCCTTGAAGTCGCGAGCGCGACCTTGTCGTTGCTCTAAGTCTAGTGCAAAAAAAACGCCATGCTCTGGGCGCAGCGCGGCCGGCGCTCGCGATACGCTCGACCGCGGACGATATTGCCCGCTCCACGGCCATTGCCGTCGCCCAGCTTCGGGTTTCGCATACCGATGGCACCACTGAACGGGTGGCGCTCCCGCGCTAGCCAGACAGGTCGTGACGAATTTGGATTGCAGACCGGGGTAGACCCTGCAATGCAGGGCGTCCTATGCTGGGGGGTCCGGGGGCGGGGACCGCGAGTCCCGCCCCGGCGATTCACCACCCGGAGCCTGCCATGTTGAAAAAACACCCGTCTTTTCCCGGAATCGAGGGCCCGATCCTGACGGTCATCATGGATGGCATCGGCCTCAACGCAAGCCCTGTCGGCAACGCCGTGCTCCATGCCAATACGCCGACGCTGGATCGGCTCGCCCGCGACTACCCGAACACCACCCTCCTCGCCCACGGCAAGGCGGTCGGCATGCCGAGCGACGCGGACATGGGCAACTCGGAGGTCGGCCACAACGCGCTCGGCGCGGGCCAGGTGTTCAGCCAGGGCGCGGCGCTCGTCAGCGACGCGATCGCCTCGGGCTCGCTGTTCGAGGGACAGGCGTGGCACGAGATCGTCGCTAACGTTCGCGAGCGCGGCTCGACGCTGCACTTCATCGGGCTGTTCTCTGATGGCAACGTCCATTCCCACATCGACCACCTGAAGGCGCTGATCGTGCGGGCGCGGGACGAGGGCGCGAAGCGGGTGCGCATCCACATCCTGCTCGACGGCCGCGACGTTCCCGAAACCTCCGCGCTGGAGTATGTCGAACCCTTCGAGCAGTTTTTGGCGGAGACGCGCGGCGAGAACTTCGACGTCGCCATCGCCAGCGGCGGCGGGCGTATGGTGATCACGATGGACCGCTACGAGGCCAACTGGGGCATGGTCGAAAAGGGCTGGCAGACCCATGTGCACGGCGAGGGCCAGCAGTTCGAATCAGCAGCCGAGGCAATCAAATCGCTGCGGGCCGAGCATCCCGGCACGATCGACCAGGACCTGCCGCCATTCGTGATCGCCGCCCATGGTGAGCCGGTCGGACCGATTCGCGACGGCGACAGCGTGGTCTTTTTCAACTTCCGCGGCGACCGCGCGATCGAGATCTCGCGCGCGTTCACCGATGACGATTTCGGCTTCTTCGACCGTGGCGCGCGTCCCGATGTCACCTACGCCGGCATGCTCCAGTACGACGGCGACCTGCTGATCCCCGAGCGTTTCCTGGTCGCGCCGCCGGCCATCGCGAACACGATGAGTGAGTATCTCGCGGCGACCGGCATTACCGAGCTTGCGATCTCCGAGACCCAGAAATACGGTCACGTCACCTACTTCTGGAACGGCAACCGCAGCGGCAAGTTCGACGAGAAACTCGCCGACTTCGTCGAAATCCGCTCCGACGTGATTCCGTTCGAGCAGCGGCCGTGGATGAAGTCCGCCGAGATCACCGACGAACTGATCGAACGATTGAAGTCGGGGAAGTACCGCACGCTGCGGGTCAACTACGCCAATGGCGACATGGTCGGCCACACCGGCAATTACGACGCGGCGATCGTCGCGGTGGAGTGCGTCGATCTCGCGCTGGCACGGCTGCTGCCGGTGATCGACAAGCTCGGTGGCGTGGCGATGATCACCGCCGACCACGGCAACGCCGACGAGATGTTCCAACTCGACAAGAGCGGCAAGCCCGCAGTGGACGAACACGGCACGCAGAGAGCCAAGACCAGCCACACCCTCAACCCGGTGCCGTTCTACTTTTACGACAATGTTTCCAACGGCGCGATCCGGATCGCGGGCGGGCGCAGCTTCGGCCTCAGCAACGTCGCGGCAAGCACCGTCAACCTGCTCGGTTACGAAGCGCCGGAGATGTGGGACAAGGGAATTTTCGAGTTCGGTTAGTCGTTGGGGCCGGAGTCCGTTTCCGCCGATCGGTATCGAATGACGCCGCTGCGATGCGGTAGAACCCACACTGGCCAGGATTTGCGCGCAGAATCGAGCGAGCGGTATTTAGCCCCTGGTAGCAGGTTTTTACTCTGACCCTATTTATTGCTATTTATTCCCGAAGAAAAAAGCCCCGCCCATTTGCGGGGCGGGGCTCTCTCGACTGGTATCGCTCGAAATAAATTGCTCCGATTTACGGCTTTACTCCGCGACCGCGGTTCTGTCCGTGAGCCTTCAGCATGCCCGCAGCCACCTTCGGGTCCAACGCCCTGAACATGCCGAACTGTTTGACGCCACAGAACAGGAACTCGTTACGCAGCGTACCCATGAAGGCCGTTTCGCGATCCGAGAACCAGCCGTCGGCACAGAAGAACGCTCCGTCCGCAACGCCCGCCGGCACGTTGAAGCTGAAGCGCAGCGTACGGCTGGACAGCGCCGGCACGCGCAGGAACTGATCGCGCTGCGCCGGGAAGAAACTGAAACCCAGCGGCGAACCGGTACCAAACGCCTGGACGTTGCTCCAACCGAGACCGCGGATAGCACTGCGCGTGTTGTTGCGCACGTCGACCGTGTAACGGCAAACCCCGCCGTCGGCCGGTAAATCCGCGCACGGCACGACATTGGCAAACACTACCGGCGGCGGCGACAGATCGATATCGCCGACATCGAAATCCTCGGCCGCGCCCACCGCAAACGGACCGGCCTCTGCCGGCTCAAAGCCATCGGCGCGCGCCGCGATCAGGTAGCTGCCCGCTTCGAGTGGATTGCCGTCGTTGTCGGTCGCGATCCGGAACGTTCCGTCGGCCTCAACCGGTATGAATGCAACATAGTTGAAACAGCCCGCGTCGCTGCACCGGAAGAGTTCCGCAAAGGCATAAGGCGGCTCGACACCCGACAACGGCTCGCCGCTTACTGCATCCAATACCCGGCCACTGATCGATCCAATTGCAGCCGGCGCCTCCAAAATGCCGAGCTCGTAACTGCCTTCCTGGCCGTGGGCGCCAATGAACTCCTGGTCGCAACAACCCGTTGCGGCGAGGATGAAGACGCCGTCAGCGGGCACTTCGAAATCGATCTGCGAGTCCAGACCAAGTACGGAGTCGTCATTGGCTGCGAGCAGGCTACAATCCGATGCGAACAAGCCGAGGAAGGGGTCGCCCAGCGTGCCAACGCCACTACTGGCGCCGCGTAGTTCCGTGCGAAAGCGCATCCCGGGGGTGGCTTCGACCTGGTAGAAATCGACATCGTAAACCGGCGGATCGGAAACGTAGTCGGTATCGAGACTGCCCGAGACGATCGTCGACAGACCCGCCAATGCGCCGACCGCCTGCGCGGTCAGACAGGTGTTATTCGGTTCTTGTTCCTGCACCTGCGCAAAAGCCTGCGCCGGACCCAGAACCAGCAAGGCAGCCAGCATGACGCCGACCGCGCCTGAAAAGTTGTACCTCATGTCACTCTCCTCATGGATGTCCAGCATCCTCATCCCGGTCCCGGTATGGGGCCGGCTCCCGGCGCACCGCGTGTTCTTTACTAGAATCGCGGCGTACCAAAAAAACTTTCACCTGACCTGACCAGCGGCCGGTTCGCCGCCTCGCCTCTCACCAATGTTTGGGGGCAGTCATCGGGATTTCGGTTTCACCCGCATCCAACTGGCTTTTCCCCAACCCGCCGTGAGTCCGGCGGCGCAACCGCTACTGGATCAGCGGCCCGGCCACCAACAAACTGGCCAGCGCCAGACCGATCAGCCACAGCACCGCGACCGTGCTGCCGACCAGCGCGGCCGTCTTCCAGCCGTCGAGTCCGCGCACCTGCACCGTCGCCACATCGTCGAACGGCACTCGCAGCGTCTCCTCCGTCGAATCCTTGTCCGCCGGATCGATCTCATAGCCGGTCACCGCACGGCCGGTTTTCCGCCTGCGCACGCCGGTCAGCCTTTCTTTGTCGACGTCCGTCACTTCCAACTCGATTTGCAGCCCCGAATGGGTCACGATGCGCACGATATCGCCGACCTCGACTTTGCGAGCGGACTGCGCAGTACCGTTATCGACGGTGCGCACGCTGGTGCAGCCGCCTGCGAAGACGAGCAGCGCAATGAAAGGCACGAGCCGCAGATTTCCGTATGCGATCATCGCGGCATCTCCCTTGCGGCCCGATCGCCCGTGGTAACGGATTTGCCGGCGTGACTCAGGTATGCCAACACACCGGCCACCAGCATCAGCAGCGCAACGAACGCGGAAAGATGCGGGTGGAGCACCGCCATCACGATCGGCCACAACATGACCCGCACCACCGCACGCAAAAACGGGCGTCCGGCGATGTAATCGGCCGCCGGCGGCGAGTAGCGGTAATAGAGGTCGACCAGCGCGCGGCCGGCCGCGTTCGTCAGTAGATGACGATCACGGAAACGGCGCAGGCTCGCGACATGCGGGTGCAGCGCCGAGCCATATGCCGCGGTTGCGATAAAGCACCCGCCGCCACCGCCGCCACTGTCGAACGTGTCGCCAAAATCAAAATCGCATTCCTGGTAGGCGCGCTTCGCGACCGAAAGCACGGCGCTCTCGTCACCTGGCAGCACGTCCGGGTCGGCGCTCGAAACCGATACCGCCACACTGTAAGTCACGCTCTGTGCATTGCGGATTCCGCTCGCACGCAGGATCCGGGTTGTCCACAACCCGGCACCGAGGCTCGCCACGGTGCAGCTCTCGCCGCTGCACGCAGGGTCTACGAATTCGAGACCCGGAGGCAGGTTGGGGCCATCCTCGAGTTGCAGTACGACGTCGGTTGCCGCATCGGCGCCAAGGTTCGTGACCGTCACCCAGATCTCGACCGTTTCGTCGTCGCAATACAGGAACGGCCCGAACCGCACGAGTTCGACGCTCAGATCGACACAGCGGCCCGGCTCACCCGGCTGGCGCAATGCCGCGATCGCCAGGTTATTGCTGTAATCCGGGTCGTCGCCCGCGGCGTCGGCAACCGCGCGGTTCGCGATACAAACCGGCAACGGATCGGCAACGACCTGGGCCGGCACCGCGAGCACCGCGTCGCCGCCGACGGCAAGTTCGCCGACAGCCCATGACCCGGCGGCTGCGTCGTAGTCTCCCTGGCTTGCAACCGGTGCCACACCCGCCGGGATAGCCAGACCGGCCGGCAGCTTGTCGCTGACGTTGACGCCGGTCGCCGCATCGGGCCCGTGATTGGACACCGTTATTGTGAATTCGACTGCCGCACCCGGCGCGAGCGCAGCATCGTTTACCGTCTTCTCGACCGCGATATCGGAAGCTGCCGTCGCGGTTGCAGCGCAGACAATCCCCAGCGCCAGCAAGCCCGTCGCGTTGTAACGCTTTTTCACGTCATCGCCCTCTTTCGGTTCCATCTGGCAAACAACGGCCAAATGGTCTTGCAGCATGTCGCTGAACCATCCGCCAACCCACTGCACGGCGAATGCGTCGCACGCGCACCGCCCCCCACCAGCCGGCCGCGAATACACAGATCGAAACGACCGCCAGCAACGGGGACTCGACCAGGAACACGACCGGCCACAGCATGGTTCTGACCACGGCACGCAACGCCGGCCGCTCGGCAATGAAGTCTGCCGCCGGCGGCGAGTAGCGGTAATAGAGGTCGACGAGGCGGCGGCCCGCCGCATGGGTCAGCAAATGGCGGTCACGGAACCGGCGCAGGCTGGCGACATGCGGGTGCAGCGGCGAACCATAAGCAGCAGTCGCGATAAAACACGAACTGCCACCGCTCGAGCCCAAATCGTAGGTGCAATCGCCAAAAGCCGGAACGTACCAGCTCTGGATGCTCTGGCCGTCGCCAAGCCCGGTTTCCGGATCCGGGCTCGTCACAGTCGCGGTCACCGTCACTTCCCGGCCGTCCGAGTTCCTGAACTGCTGCGATCGCAGCGACAACAGCACGGATTCGCCGGCCGCGAGTTCGGCGAGGATGCAGGTCGTGGTGCCCGACACGGTGCAAAGCGGATCGTCGAATACGAGCCCGGGTACCACGTCCGGGGCATCGGCGACATCGACCCGCACCTGGCGCGCCGGGTCGGGACCGAAGTTGGTGACCGACAGCGTCATCAGTACGCGGGTCGAATTCGCGCAAAAGGGTTCCGCGAGCATGAAACTCGACTGCGCAATCGAAAGATCCACGCAGCGATCGATCCCGGGCGCATGAACGGCAGCGGAGGCCCTGTCATTGTACGGGTCGGGGTCGTCCGGATAGGGACTGACAATGGCCTCGTTGACCACGCACTGAGGTAACGGGTCGGCAACA
>PKUM01000050.1 GCA_002868855.1 Chromatiales bacterium
TAGGAATTCACGGCTCATCAATTTGTAGTCAACTGTTACATTTTTGACGTTGCCTTCCGTCAGCGGCGGATCGCCGACAATACGGCCGGGAATATGGCTCTCGGCAGGCTGATAAGTCTTGTATCCTATTCCGCTGCTATCGTCGGCGGTGGCGACCGGTACGAGACGGTATGCCGCAAATGTCAGGGTCGACAGATGCTTCCGGCGCGAGCCGCAGTGCGGCCGCCTCCCGGCGCGTTAAACAAAGCGTCATCAATTACATGAGAATGCAAATATGGGTGCGAACAAGCTCCTGATCTACGGCGCTAATGGATACAGTGGCGCGATGATCGCGCAAGCTGCCCGCGAGCGCGGGCTTGAACCGGTCGTTGCCGGGCGTCGCAAGGAGTCCGTCGAAAAAGTCGGGCGTGAACTCGATTTGCCGGTCAGAGTATTTGCGCTCGATGCGGCGGACGCACTGGCCGAGGAGTTGCGTGGGTTCGACGTGTTGTTGAATTGTGCTGGACCGTTTTCAGCGACAGCGCAGCCGATGATGCAGGCCTGCGTTGCTGCCGGCGCGCATTATCTCGACATTACCGGTGAGATTTCGGTGTTCGTTGCGGCCCAGGCGATGGGCGAGCAGGCTGCAGCGGCGGGTGTGGTTTTGTGCCCGGGTGTCGGTTTCGACGTCGTGCCGACGGACTGTCTCGCAGCTCGGCTGAAAGAGGCCTTGCCGGACGCCAACAAGCTGGCGCTTGGATTCGATTCGCGCTCGGGAATGAGCCCGGGTACCGCCAAAACTTCGGTCGAAGGGCTGGCCCAGGGTGGCAGAGTGAGGCGCGGGGGCAAGATTGTAGCGGTGCCGCTGGCCTATCGTACCCGCCGAATAGATTTTGGTGACGGCGAGAAACTGGCGATGACGATTCCCTGGGGCGACGTCGCTACCGCTTATTTTTCCACCGGCATTGGTGATATCGACGTCTACATACCGGCGTCGCCGCGGCTCGTTTCGCGGCTGAAAAAGATGAACTGGGTTCGGCCGCTGCTGGGCATGGGAATAGTCCAGGATTTCATGAAGAAACGCATCGAACGCTCGGTAAAGGGCCCCACGCCTGAACAGCGCGAGCGTCTCAGCACTTCGTTGTGGGGCGAGGTGCAAAATCCTGCCGGGGAGGTGCGCGCAGCGCGCTACACGACAGCAAACGGCTACACGGTAACAGTCGATGCCGCGGTGCGGATCGCCGAACATTTGCTCGATAATCAGGGCGCAAGCGGTTACCTGACTCCGTCCCAGTTGATGGGCGCGAATTTTGCGTTCGAGCTTCCCGGTAGCAGCGAACTCACATGGCTGTAGGCAGGTCGGACGTGGCAGACGATCCGGTCGGGTTCGATGTGCCCGACCCCGATGAGTTCCGTCCCACAGGAGTATTTTGCAACCGCCATCTGCAATCAGTGCTGGCGAGCCTGCGTATCAGGAGCGCGCTGGTGCGGCGGCGTGCCGCGCCGCTTCTGGAATCGTCCATCGACATGGTTCTCGAATGCGGAGACGGCGTGCGTCTGGCGGGCGCATATTCCGCCGGTCCCGGCGAGCAACGGCCGCTTGTTGTGCTGATTCATGGCTGGGAGGGAATCGCCGACTCGTTATACCTGGTATCGCTTGGCGCGCGCCTGTTTGCCGCCGGTTACGACATTTTCCGCCTCAATCTGCGTGACCACGGCGACACCCATCATCTCAACAGGGAGCTTTTCCATTCCTGTCGGCTCAGCGATGCGACCGGGGCATTGCGAGCGCTTGCGCGGCGATTTCCCGGGCGCCCGCTGATGCTCGCCGGTTATTCGTTGGGAGGAAATTTCGCGCTTCGGGTTGGGTTGAATGCACCGGCCGTGGGAGTTGAACTGCATGCGGTGTTGGCGGTCAGTCCGGTACTCGATCCGCGCCGCACACTTGCCGCGCTCGAATCCGGGTGGCCGATATACCGCTATTATTTCATGCGCAAGTGGCGCCGCTCGCTGCTGCGAAAGGCCGAGTTGTTTCCCGATGTCTACGACTTCTCCGATATTCGCAAACTCGAAAGCCTGACCGCCATGACTGCTTTTTTCGTAGAGCGATACACCGGATACCCGAGCCTGGAGGAGTATTTTCTCGGTTATGCGCTGATCGGTGACCGGTTGCGCGGGCTGAGTGTGCCGTCGCTGCTGATTGCGGCGGAGGACGATCCTATTATCCCCGCGGCGGACCTCGATAGCCTCGACCGCGGCAGCGCCCTGCGCGTGCTCCGGTCGCGCCACGGCGGACACTGCGGATTCTTCGATGGCTGGCGTCTTTCCAGCTGGGTGGAAGACCGGGCGGTCGATCTGTTCGATTCCCGAAAGGCCGCGTTGGCCGGGCAGGGCGGAAATGCCTGACCAGCCGCGCTGGCGGGACCATCTGCTGCTGGTGTGCAGCGTTGCGGTTGGCCTTATTTTCGGTGTCTCCGGATTGCAGAAGCTGTTCTATCTCGACGTGCCGGCTGGCGAATTCGCGGTATGGGGATACCCGCGCTGGCTATTATTCGCGGTGGGAGCGGCCGAGCTCCTTGGCGCATTGCTGTTGCAGCGCGCGCGCTGGCGCGTTTTGGGGGCGTGGATGCTCTCCGGGGTTGTCGTAGCGGCGGCCTACACCCACTTGCGCCATGTCGAATATGCGGCGATGTGGCGACCCGTGATTCTCGGTGCCATGCTGGTGCTGATTCTGTGGCTGGTTCGGCGCGGCGGCGCGGTCGATCCCGCTGGTTAGTCGCGCGAGCGTTTGTCAGTGAACACCTTGGCCGCCTCACCGCTGGAGATACGGACCTCGCCCTCCAGCACGGCACCCTCGGCAATGGCGACCGTTCCACCGCTAACGGTGCCTTTGATTCGCGCCGTCGCGGCGATCTCGATCTGACCCTCGGTCTGGACCTCGCCAACCAGTTCTCCGCCGATGATGGCGTTGGTTGCGCGGATGTTGCCTTCCCAGCGGCTGCCTTCGGCAAGAGTAAGCGCTGCCTTGATGTCGCAGTCGCCGGCGACCTCGCCGCAGACGAGCACATTATCGTCACTGCTGATTTTTCCCTCGAACCGCGATCCCGGTGCGATGAACGTCGTCGCGCCGCGTGACTTGTCGAGCATTCTGCGAAATCGGTTTTCGGCCATCGGTGTTTTTCCCCTTTTGCTGACGCGCGACATTCTGCTGCAAAAGAGCCGACGATGACAGGGGGTCGGGCGCGGTAGCTAGCGCTTCTGAATGGTCTGCGAACGTCAGAAACTGACAGCGTGCGTCACCGCCGGGGCGTTCCGATATCGAGCTAACTCATTGTTTTTGCGAAATGCAAACTGTTGGCACGGGGCTTGCAACAGTGCTTGTGCCTGCTTCGGCGGTTCGGGCGATACCGACTCAATCGGCTTTGCGTCGCGCCCGGGTCGCCGAAGTCAGCATATCGGCTACGAATGGATGAGGTCCCATTCGCTCCTTGCGCCGCATCGTAACCCGATGCGGCGTTTTTTTTAACGCGCGACGCCGGGCAGCTTCTGCTCGCTGTAGCCTTCCGGCAGCGTGAACGTGGCGGCCGGCACATCCGTTTCCGTTACCGACACGAAGCGGGTTTCCAGGATCAGTTTGCCATCCTGATATTGCCGGCTGATGAGTGGAAGACCTTCGATTTCCCTGACGTCGGCGATCGGCAGGCTTGGAATCTGCAGTGCTCCGCTGCGATTTATCGTGCCGACTATCTCGCGTTTGAACTGTTTCAGGTCGTGAAAGTATTTCAGCAGGTCGTCACCGTAGGGCACGCTCTTCGCAGGCGTCACGCAGTATTCGTACCTCAGTACCGTGTCGTCCGTTGCCTGCCACCAGTTGCAGGCGATTCCGCCGGACTCGCCGCTCTTGTCGGTCTTTTTCAAATCGAGGTCCGGCTCCTGCTCGGCGGCGCCCTGCAGGTTGATACCCATCCGCTCCGCCATCATCTTCTCCATCATCTCCCGCTGTTCGGGCGGCAGCGCCTGCAACTGGGTACGCATTTGTTGAAGCGCGGGTTCCAGTTCCGCGGCTATCGCCTCGGCCGAGGCTTTGTCCAGAACCGTATAGGTCTTGTCGTCATGACTGATGATTTCCATTGACTGCGCATTGCCGTCGAAAATCACCGTTGCATTCGTGCCGACGTCCATGCGCGACCGATGTTTGTCGATGAGAATGGTTCCGCCCTTTGCGGAATTCGGAATGACGCTTCCTGTCGAGTCGTATTGGACAGAGACGCCGGCATGAGCAGTGCTGAGGGGCAACAGCGCAAGCAGAACGAGGCTTCGAATAAACACGTGTTCTCTCCAGGGTCGGAATGGTGACTTTTACGAAGCCTAGCAGTTTGTCGCCCCGCAAGTCGCCACTCGCGCGGCGTAGAACTGAATCCTCTCGATGCCCCGGCTGTCCGCTGCCACCAGGGGCGGGCCGATTCAGACCGCGATATTCAGCCGCTTTGGCTCGCGGATCGCGTCGAGTGCCTGCGCCAGGTCCTGCCAGAGGTCTTCCGGCTCCTCCAGGCCGACCGACAGGCGCAACAGGCCTTCGCCAATGCCGGATCGGAGCCGCGCTGCCTCGCTCAACACGCGATGGGTCAGGCCGGCGGGATGCTGAAGCAGGCTGTCGACCGATCCGAGGCTGACTGCCGGGGTGATCAGCCGGATCGCCGACATCACGCTGCGCGCGGCATCGCGGTTTTCTACCTCGAAGGCTATCAGGGTTCCGGGGCCGGTCATCTGTCTTCCTATCAGCCCAAGCGGATCCTGGCCGTGCAGTCCGGGAAAGTGTACGGCGCCGACCGCGCCGTGCCGCTGCAATCTCCGGGCCAGTTTGGCGGCGCTGGCCTGGGCGGATTCCACCCGCAACGGCAGCGTGGGCAAACCGCGATGTAGCAGGTATGCGGCCAGTGGATGCAGCAGCGCGCCGGTCGCGACGCGAACCTTGCGCAGGCCGCGCGCGCGGGCTTCGCTGGTGGCGACGATCCCGGCAATGACATCGCCGTGGCCGCCAAGGAACTTGGTCGCGCTATGTACTACGTAACTGGCGCCACAGGTGATGGGCTGCTGTAGCACGGGCGTTGCAAAGGTAGAGTCCACCAGCACCGGCACATCGCCGGCCGCAGCCACGACCGCCTCGATATCCACAAGTGCGAGCGTCGGATTGGCCGGCGTTTCCATCAGCACGAGCGCGGTATCGGGTCTGAGAGCGTCATGGACGTCAGCGGCGTCGCACCAGGTAACTTCGAGCCCCGCCAGACCGCTCTGCAGGAGATGCTCTGTAGTGCCGTACACCGGATGCAGCGCGATTACATGGCTGCCGCGCTGCCGCGCATCGAGCAGGCACGCCGTGATCGCGGCCATCCCGGAACCGAATGCCACGGCTGACTCGCAAAGTTCCAGTTCGGCAATCGCGTTTTCGCAGCGGGCCACGGTGGGGTTGTGCAGCCTGGCGTAGATCGGATTGGCTGCCGGGATTTCGCCGGCAACTGCGGCATCGAGGCTGGAAATTGCGTTGTCGAGATCATCGAGGGGATACGTGGACGACAGGTCGATAGGGGGCGCATGCACGCCCAGTTTCGCCAGGTCTGCACGACCGGCATGCACAGCCCGGGTTCGGGATATTTGCGACATGGCCGCTCTCCATTCCAGATTTGATTCATATATACTAATAAAAATTTACTAATAAGATTTATTGACGAATAAAATTCGTTAATCGGATTGAAAAATGATCATTGACCAAACGGATCGCGAAATTTTGTCCGCATTGCGAAAGGATGCGCGGTTGTCGAACAAGGCCCTGGCTGATCGGGTCGGGCTTGCGCCGTCCAGCGCGTTGCAGCGTGTGCGGCGTTTGCAGCACGGCGGCCTGCTGAAAGACGCGCATGCGGAAATCGATTTCGCCGCGCTGGGTTTCGGGCTGCAGGCGATGGTGTCGGTCAGGCTCGAGCGGCATTCGCGCCAGGCCGTGGAAGCCTTTCATGATTACGTTCTCGATCTGGACGAGGTGATGTCGGTCTACCATGTCGCGGGCGCCACCGATTTCCTGGTGCACGTGCTTGCCCGCGACTCCGATCATTTGCGCGATATCGCGCTGGAGGCATTCACCAGTCGCGCCGAGGTCGCTCACATCGAGACCAGTCTCATTTTTGAATTACGGCGGAACTGGATTCTGCCGGAGCGCCGTTCAGGAGGGGATGGCGATTCCGAGCCGGTCTGACAAAAGACGCCGCAGCGGCGCCATGTTCCCGCGGTCTGTCAGGTCCAGCGCATAGAGTCCACTTAGACGGCGCACCAGTGCAGTAGCTGCTGCTGTTGCGGTTGCCGGACCGGCCACGAAATCCGGGTGCAGATTGAACGCCGTTTTGACTCCCACCACGGCGTAAGGGTCGGAGGCGCACAGGACGATACAACGAATTCGATCTCCGAGTTCGCGGATTGCGGTTTCGCCGTTGTAGGGTTCGAGCGGAGAGGCGCCGGCTTCGGCTACCAGTACGTCGAGCTCATGGTCTGCGATGATGCCGAGCAACTGGCGTAATGCCTGGCCATATTGCTCCACCGGGCAAACCGTGGACGGCAGGCCAACGTCGACAAAATCGAATATCTCGGCCGCGCCGGCGTCGAGGAAACTCAGCACATCCCGGTAGCGGCTTGCCCCGGTCAGCTTGGCACCGCCAATCCGCAATCCGGCACGTGCCAGTTCGTGAATCAGGATGCGGCCGGTGGTGGTCTTGCCGGCGGACATCGAAGTGCCCACGATGAGGATGACCGGGATTTGCAGATCGGCGCCGCTGCCGGAGCGGGCGAATTGCGGCATTGTCAGCTTGCTGTTGTCGCGGATCACATGGCCGTGGTAACGCAGCTCGATCCAGTCTGGCATAAACGGAGACTTGGACGTCGCTTTGCCGAAAAGACCTGCCCCGGTCAGTGCCTGCATGCGCAGGTCGGTTCCGATTTCCTTCCAGTCGCCGACACCCTCGAGGGTCGCGGCCCGGCTGCCGAATGCGCCGACCAGCAGGTCGCCCTTCATGTTCAGGATCATTCGCCCCGAATCCAGCTCGGTTTCGTAACGTGGCGTGTTCAGAATCTCACCGACGACGTAGTCACCGGATTGCCACTGGCTGCGCGGAAGAAGATCGACCGCGAAACGGCTGCGGTCCAGATCCGAGTTGCGGGTAACCGAGGTAAGAAAGAAGCGTTCCCTCATGAGGCGGTCCTCGCCGCATCATGCGGCGGCGCCAGCAACAGCATGGTCAGTAGTGCCGTCCGTTCGAGGGTACGGGCAATGTAGAGATGTTCGTGCGCGGCATGCGCTCCGTCGCCGACCGGGCCCAGCCCATCGAGCGTTGCAGTGAGCTGGCTCGTGGTGTTGCCGTCGGAGCCGCCTCCGGCGATGCCTTGTTGCAGGTCGAGATCCAGTTCCGTGGCGTAATTTTTGGCGAGACGCCACAGGACCTGGTTGCGTGGTGTCGGTTCCAGCGCGGGACGTCCGATCGCTCCCTCGGTTTCCAGTTGCACCCCCGGGGTTGCGGGTTGCAGGCCATGAATTGCCGCGCTGATTCGCTCGCCGTCCTGATGAGTCCTGACCCTGACATCGACCACGGCGGTGCTCTTTGGTGCGATGACGTTGGGGCGCAGGCCACCGTCTATCGTGCCGACGTTCACGGTGATACCGCGTTCGGGGTCGTTCAGGGCGAACAGGCTCTGAATCACGTGCGAAAGTTCCAGGATCGCGCTGGCTCCGGCGTCGGGATCGAGTCCTGCATGTGCCGCGCGTCCGTGCACGGTGACAGTGAAACGGCCGATGCCTTTTCTCGCGGTTTTCAGATAGCCATCCGGTCCGAGCGAGGGCTCAAGGACGAAAACCCGTTCGCAGACGCGTGCAATGCGCCGAATGTGGCGGGTCGATTCGCGGCTGCCTATTTCCTCGTCCGAATTCAGAAAAACAACGGGAGTCAATGCTGGCCGGAGGCCGAATTCACGGATGGCTCGCAATGCAAACAGCATTTGCGCGATGCCGCCTTTCATATCGTACACTCCGGGGCCGTGCACAACGTCCTGCTGGCGCTGGAAAGGCATTGACCTGAGCGTGCCCCGCGGCCACACCGTGTCGTAGTGGCCCAGCATCAGTTGGCATGGGTCGTGTCTTTGCCGTTCGCGCGGCCGGGCGTACAGATGACCACCGCTGTTGCGTCCGGTCAGTGCGACGCAAACGAATCCGAGCTCGGCGAACATCGGCACCAGGAATTCGCGCAGAGGTATCTGGCTTGCCGCATCGGATGACGGCGACTCGATGCCGGCCATGGCTTCGATTGCAGCGAGCATCTCGGCTTCGCAATCCTGCAGATAGGCGAGAATCTCCTTGCCGGCGGGCCGCATTTCCAGATCCCCTATTTTTTCATGCCCTCAGCAAACGGAAAGCTGTAGGTCATGCCAATCTGTGCCCAGCGTCCCGGTTGCAGGTAGGCGAGTAAAGGTGTCGAGGCCAGTATTTCCTGGTCGTCTCTCTCGCTGTCGCGAACCGAGTCCGTGGCCCCGTAGGCCGCGACGATCTGACCGACGATCAGGCTGTTTTCGCCGAAGCCATCGATCATTCGGTGCAGCTTGCACTCGAGCGCGATAACCGCTCCCTCCACAAGGTAGCCGGAGACTTGCCGGGCCGGGAACGTAGTTACCGCCCCGAGCCCGCGCTTAATATCGCCGTCATCTCTCGGGGTGGCCGAAAGGCTGGTTCCCACGAGCTGGCCCGGGCGCGGGAAACTCATGGTGAAAACCCGGTCGCGCTGGGCATTCTGGTAAGTCCGATGGCGCGGCGTGCAGACAAAACCGATGAAGTTCTGCCAGCCCATCGGCATGACCATGTGTTTGGGTGCGAGATCGACGCGACCGTCGGCCTCGACCGTGCCGACCAGTACCAGCGGGGCAACCATAAAGAAACGGTCCCAGATCGGCAGACTGGTATCGAATTCGATGAGATCGGGGGGTAATTGCTCGGGCATCTGCAGCCCTCCGCTATTTAAAGCCCGCACCGCGTCACGCCGGACCCGGCGCTAACGCTATTACAGCACGCGCGGCGCCGCTGCCTGAATCAGTAGTTACCGCTACTGCCCCGCGTTTCGGGCTATTGCGGCGCGGCGCCGGGTATAATCGCGCTCCAGTACTGACCGAAGTTTGCGGCGGGCCACTGGATATGACTGAAACGACCAACGAACGATTCGACAGTTTTCGCGATTTCTATCCCTTCTATCTGGGCGAACACAGCAACAGGACCTGCCGCCGCCTGCATTTCGTCGGTACCGCGCTGGTGATAGGCACTCTCGTCTACGCGCTCGCCTCCCGGGCCTTCGGCATCGTTTGGCTCGTGCCGATATTCGGCTACGGTTTTGCCTGGGTCGGTCATTACGTTTTTGAAAAAAATCGTCCCGCCACGTTTCGCCATCCGCTGTACAGCCTGATCGGGGACTTCGCGATGTTTCGCGACATGCTCACCGGAAAGATCCCGTTCTGAGACCGTTTTCGCTGGCGCTTTGCGCTTTCCTGGCGGCCGGACGGAACTGTTCTGAATGCGCAGAGGGAAATAAACTCCAGCTCCGCGCCTGCGTCTTTCCGGGTTGGCAGCATTGGCCGCAACCGGGCAATTTATCGCCCAGGTGTTGGCGCCACTGTGCAGAACATCGCCGACATGGCTTTTTCGACGCGTTTTCACGTTACAATCGGCGCCCGACAGGTCGGGGGAGACTTCCTGTTGCGTACAAATACGAATGGTGCCCGCGTGTTTTTGTTGCTCACATGCGCCTGCGAGCAGGCCAGCGGCGTCGCCTTGATCCGGAGGTTCATTCGCCCTTTGCCCTACTGATTCTTGCCGCGCCGGAGCGCGGTTATTTTGTTGTTACTGATGCAAGGAAATTATCATGAAAAAAGTCTCGCGTTTACTTTTCGGAGGCCTGCTGGCACTGGCCGTGAGCAGTGCCTGGGCCTTCGATCCGATTCCCAAGGAGAGTGGATTTTCCGGCCGGGTGATTCTCGGCGGGGGCTATGCTGTCGGCGAAAACA
>PKUM01000086.1 GCA_002868855.1 Chromatiales bacterium
CATGCTCGCGGCCATTCAGAGTGCCGAACACAGAATCGATTTTGCTACGTATGTCTATTGGACCGGCGACATTGCAGAGAATTTTGCGCAAGCTCTCGCCGCTGCCGCGACTCGAGGCGTGCGGGTTCGGGTTTTGCTTGATTCGTTCGGCGCGCGGCCTATCGAAAAACAACATCTGCAGACACTGTCGGCTTCCAATGTCGATGTGCGCTGGTTTCGGCCGCTGAAGACTTTTCGGGTCTGGCGGATCGACAAGCGGACGCATCGGAAGATTCTCGTATGCGACGAAAAAGTCGCATTCACCGGTGGCGTCGGCATTGCCGACGAGTGGACAGGCGATGCGCGACATCCGGACGAGTGGCGTGACATGCATCTGCGACTCGAAGGTCCGGCTGTCGCAGCGTTGCGGGCGGCATTCGCCGATAATTGGAACGAGGCCGGCGAATGGGACTGGGACCGGCCCCTGGCGCGGCCCGAAAAACATTCCGGGGGAGTGCCGGTACAGGTCGTGCGATCGGCAAGTACCATTGGCTGGACTGCCATGGCCGCGGTTTTGCGCTCGCTGGTCGCGGTTGCCAGGTCTCGGCTTCGAATTGTGACTGCTTACTTCGTGCCGGATCCGGCTATGCTGCGGCAGATAAAGAATGCGGTTGCGCGCGGAGTTTCTGTGGAAATCCTGATACCGGGGCGTTTCACAGATAGCCGTTTGTCGCAACTGGCGGGGCACCATGCAACAGAGCAGTTGCTTGCGCTCGGTGTGTCTGTCTTTCGCTATCAAAAGACGATGCTGCATACAAAACTCATCCTGGTCGATGACCTGGTCTGTTGTATCGGCTCGCCGAATATGAATCATCGCTCGATGGGTAAGGACGAAGAGTGTTGTGTCGTTGCCCTGGCTCCGGAACTGGCTGCAACGCTGGCGGCCGAATTTGAAAATGACTGCACGGATGCCGAGAAGCTGGAGTATTCAGCCTGGTCGAAAAGAGGCGGCCTGCTGAAACTGCGTGAGCAACTCGCTCGAATGCTGATCGAGCAGCTGTGACCCACCGCATGCGCCTCGTGAACTGTCGTAAAACCCAGTTGACCATAGGAGTAGCCTGCATTGCATGGGCATGACCTGATAACGATTTGTGCCATCCTGGCAGCCGGCTTTGCGTGTCAGTGGCTCGCCTGGCGGGTAAAGCTGCCAGCCATACTGTTCCTGCTGCTTGCGGGAATACTCGCCGGCCCGACGCTGCATTGGCTCGCGCCAAACGATCTATTCGGCGAGCTGTTGGTTCCGCTGGTCTCGATCGGGGTTGCAATTATTCTGTTCGAGGGTTCGCTTACGCTGAAGTTCTCGGAAATCCGCGGTCACGGCGCGGTCGTTCGGAATCTCGTGACCTTTGGGGTACTCATCACCTGGGCCGGCAGCGCGCTAACGGCATATTTCCTGTTCGACTGGGACGCGCGGCTTGCCGCTTTGTTCGGCGCGATCGTTACCGTCAGCGGTCCCACCGTTGTAATGCCGTTGCTGCGTTCGGTGCGCCCGGTTCGATCTGTATCCAGCGTTTTACGCTGGGAGGCCATTCTTATCGATCCGATCGGTGCGATCCTCGGCTTGCTCGTATTCGATTTTATTCTGGCAAGCGAGGCAGCGGACGGTTTGCTGGAAGCGTCGCACACCGTCGTTACGATGGTCGCGGCAGGGGCGCTACTGGGCGCAGCCGGCGGATACTTGTTCGGGCTGGCGATGCGCAAACGACTGATCCCGGATTTTCTGCGCAATTTTGCCGCGCTGGCGGCGGTGCTGGTCGTGTTCGCTGCTTCGGAATCGATTCACGGGGAATCCGGTCTGCTCGCCGTGACGATCATGGGGATCTGGCTGGCGAACACGCGGCGCCTCGATCTGGAGGACATTCTCGATTTCAAAGAGAACCTGACCCTGGTGCTGGTGGCGGGGCTTTTCATTGTGCTTGCCGCACGGCTGGATTTTGCTGCCCTGACGAAAATCGGTTCGATGGCGATTGTCATGGTGCTGGTCCTGCAGTTTGTGATCGGTCCGCTGCGCGCGGTGGTGTGCTCGGCGGGAAGCAACCTTCGCTGGCAGGAGATCCTATTTCTCGGCTGGGTGTTTCCGCGCGGTATCGTTGCCGCGGCGATTTCGGCGATCTTTGCGCTGCGGCTGGAGAATATAGGCTACGCGGGCAGTGAGGAACTCGTTCCGCTGGTGTACAGCGTTATTCTCGGAACGGTGGCAATTCAAAGCCTGACCTCGAAAACGCTCGCCAATTTGCTCGGCGTGGCAGAACCGGATCCAACCGGAGTGCTTGTCGTCGGCTCAAACCCGGCGGCGCTGGCAATCGCCGAAGCTCTGCACAAAAACGGCCAGTCGGTGCTGCTGGCCGACTCTTACTGGGCGGGTATCAAGGATGCAAGAATGCGTGGGCTGACGACGTTTTATGGCAGCGCTGTGTCGCGCTACGCGGATCGCAATATGGACCTGACGGGATTGGGTAATCTGCTCTCGCTTTCGCGCCGCCCGGGCCTGAACGAACTTGCCTGCGTGAGATTCGCTCAGGAATTCGGCCGGGACAATGTTTACACGCTAAGCGATGAGTCCGAGCGCGAACACCGGAAGCACAGGGTCACCGGCGAGAGTCGCGGCAGGGTGTTGTTCGGCGGCGAACACTCGCTTGAGGACCTGCTGGAGAGTCTGGCCTCCGGGGCAAAGATAAAAACCACCGAGCTCACCGACGAATTTGATTTCGCCGAGTACCAGTCAAGAAACCTGGATAGTTTGCTGATCTTCGCGACTGACAAAAGCGGCCGGGTTCATTTCCCGACCAATGACGGCGGAACTTCGCCTGGGCCGGGGTGGACCGTATCGGCGATGGTCAGGAGTGCGGAGCAGGCGTAGCTGACGGCAAGTGGCACCGCTCAGGGTTTCGGGCCGGTCGGGCAGTTCTCCTTCTCGACCGTCCACATGAAATTCGCCACCTTCCATTCGCCATCGATCTTTACCAGGTCGACGGCGTCGACGCCGCAATGCGAAAACGCACCGTCGATCCAGAACTCGTACTCTCCCCACACTACCGCTATTGGGCCGCGAGTGAGCACGGTCGGTTTGCCGGTCCATCGCTCCAGGTACTCGTGACTGTCATCCTCCAGGCCAGCCAGCATCTCCTCGTTGCGGGACATTCTCATTTCGAGTTCGCCGGGTTCGCCGTTCGGATCCGGTCTGAACGAAAGCGTCGTGCCTTCGGCCAGTTGCAATGCGCGCCAGTCCTCCGGTTTTTTGGACGCAACGGCGGCAAAGACCTGCGCCATGACAGCGAGAATGGCCTCGCGTTCGCTGGCTGGGCTGGCAGCAGCGAAATCCGGCGCGAGGAGCAGGATAGAGATCAGGCAAAGCGTCTTTGTTGCGTACATATTCAAATTCCTCGGCTCGGCGGGAAGGTGCCGGGTTTCATCCGCGTCGACGCGTTCAGTATGTTCGCCGCCACGCTCTGATTCCAGCCATTTGTCGCCGCGCGTTTGCATCGTTTGTCCGGTTTGTCCAGAACCGGCCGCTTGGGTCAGCCCGCCGCGGATAGTGTGGCGCCACCGTGACCGGCGTCCGCCACCGCCACGGGCAGACGCTGCGGCGGTTTAGGCGGAAGGGCCGACAGTCCGGCCCGCTCGTGTCAGGGTCGGGAACGGTACGTGGCAAGCGACAGGTTGATCGGACCAGGCGCAGCCGTACCGGGTTGCGGCGCCGGTATTTGGTCTGTTTCGCGTCTATACTCTGGCGGTGATCGTGCTCTCGATCACTGCAGAAAGATTTGGTACGGAAGCTTCGCAATAAAAATTCAGGGAGATTCTCAATGTCAGAAACATTACTCGATGGCCTGTCGCGCCTGATTACACCGGAATTGCTCGACGGTCTGGCCGGCCAGGTTAATGCGCCGGAGAGCGCAGTGAGCAAGGGGCTATCCGCGATCATGCCGGCGCTTCTTGGCGGCGTGGCGACACGCGCGAAAGAGCCCAGCTTCATGTCCACGTTGTTCGGCCTGGTAACCGATAGTGGCAACGACGCCGGCTTGCTCGGCAATCCGCAAAGCCTGTTCGGCGGCGGTTCGTCACCGGCGATGGCGCTCGGTGGCAGTTTACTGAATTCCGTATTCGGTAAGCAGCTCGATAGTATCGTCGGCAAAGTGGCGAGTTTCGCCGGCATCAGCCCGGCGGCGGCCAGCTCGATGTTCAAATTTGGCGCGCCCGTAGTGCTTTCCATGCTCGGCAAGAAGGTCAAGGACGACGGGATGGATGTCTCATCGCTCGGTAAATTGCTGAGCAGCGAGAAGGACAAGTACATTGCCGCCGCGCCATCGGCACTGGGTAGTCTGGAAGACCTGATTAGGGAGCCGCGTCAGGTTCATGCCGCGCCACCGCCACCACCACCCGTTGCGGAAAAAAAATCTATATGGCGTTGGCTGATTCCGCTGTTGATCGCGCTTGCGATCGGCTGGTTCCTGCTGCAGTCGATGGGCGGTGGCGACGGTAGTGCCCAGCGTGCCGCACCTTCGGCAATGGCGCCTTCGGCGGCGGTGGTCTATTTCGATGCCGACAGTTCGGATATTCCGGCTGGTACGGCGGCCAAGTTGATGCCGGTAATCAGTTATCTGAAGGCAAACCCGGGCAGCAAGGTTGACGTGACCGGATACCACGACGCGTCGGGCGATGCGATGAGCAATGAGGAGCTTGCGAGAGCACGTGCAGCGGCGGTGCAGCAGGCGCTGCAGGCCGGCGGCATCGACGGCGGCCGGATCAACCTGGCCAAACCGATGATCTCGACCGGTAGCGGCACGCCCGAGGATGCTCGCCGCGTTGAGGTCAGCGTGTCCCGTTAGAAATATACCCGCCGCCGCTGCTATCGCATTGGTCCACCGCAACCGGACAGGGCCGAACCATTTCGAACTTGGTTCGGCCCTGTCCTTTCCCGGGTAGGGGTATTAGCGAGCCGTGGATTTTTGCCGAGCGGGTCGCGCGCATTTTTTGCCCGCCATCACCGCCGGCGTGAAATGGGTAAACTGTGCCGCATATGATCACTCGATCCTTGTTACCAGGATGACCTACTTCTCTAAATGAACCGCACATTGCTCACCCATGGCCTGGCGCTGCTCCTCTGTACGTTCCTGGCGCTGGATAGCGCAGCCCAGGAGGACGCGCAGAATGCTGAGCCTGTCGCTCCGGACCTGAGTTCGCTCAAGGCCAGCTGGTGGACCTACTTTGACGGTGACCGGGCGGAAGTCGAACCACGTGTCGCAACATTTCTGGAAAAAATCGGACCGCAAATTGCGGAGCTGGACCCATCGAACCAGGTCGTCGCCGAAGCCGACCTGAAGGCGGTGCGCGATAATTTCAACGCCTACCTCGAGCTATTGGATGATTCAAAACCGGAGCCGCGCGAACTGCCGCCAGCGCCGGAAATCTACACGATCCCGGAACTGCTGGAGCTCGGTGCCGCCGCGCGCGAAGCCAGGTCCGATGCCGCGGAGGCGCTTGTTGCGGCGGAACGGGCGCAACGCACTTTGCAGGGTGCCAGCAGGCGCCGTGATGCAGCGTTCGATGCCTATGTCGGCGCGGCTGCCGGAGACGCCCGTTGGCTGGCTGCGCTGAAGTTGCTCCAGGCCCGATCGTCGCAAGCCATTGCTGAGCGCCGCTACGCGTTTTTGGACCTCCGGCTGCAACACGCCGAAGCCTATGCCGACGCCATCGAGATACGCCTGGACCTGGCACGCGGCCAGCTGGCCGCAACCGCCGGAGAAGCCGATCTCGACAAGCTCAGGGAGCGTTTAGCAACCAGCGAGAACGCCGTCGCAGTGGCGCGCGAGGAAGTGCGGGCTGCCGAACTCGCCGCTAGCAGTCTCGACCTCGAGACGGCCCAGGGACGTTCGCAGCAGCGCTTGCTGCAGCAACTGCTGATCCAGTCACGGGTGAGCGAGGCGCTCGCCGAAGTGACGCTTGCCCAGGAGCAGGCGCTGCTGTGGTGGGGCGAACTGCAGACGGATGGCGTCGCTGACATTGCTGCGATCGAAGAGGATGCGCTCGGCTGGTCGGAACTGGCACGCTCGCTGGGACAGCAGAAGCCGGAATGGAAGCGCGAAACCGAAGACGAGGCTCTCGCTGTACAAAGCACTGACCGGGAGGGCATGGACAAGGCCTCGATTCAACTGCTGAACCAGCGGTTGTCCACCGCGCAGGAAACGCTGAACTGGCTCGGCGACCTGGATGAAAACCTCGCCGACCTGGAGTTGCTACGCGCGGCCGTGGACACTGCAGTGGCTACCAGCGCCGGGCGCTTTAAATCCGGACTCGCCGCACTGAGCCGGCATGCCAAGGCATTGTACCTTCGCGTCGTTGGCCTGACCGACCTGACGCTTTTCTCGGTGGGCGAAGCCCCGGTAACCGGCGGCGACATCCTGCGCGTGCTGATCATCATAGGGCTGGCCTACCTGCTGTCGCGCGGAGTCCGTCACGCCATCGGCCGGGTCGGCGCCAATGACCTGCGTGGTACTCATGCTTCGCTCTACACGGTCGGAAGGCTGACGCATTACACGATCATCATTTTTGCGGTCCTGATTGCGTTGTCGTCGATCGGCCTGGATTTCAGCAACCTGGCGTTGGTGGCCGGTGCGCTCAGTGTCGGCATCGGTTTTGGCCTGCAGTCGATCGTCAGCAATTTCGTCTCAGGCCTGATCATCCTGTTCGAACAGACTCTTCGCGTGGGTGATTACATCGAACTGGATACCGGCATCACCGGGACCGTGAAAGCCATCAACGTGCGCAGTACGCTGATCAATACCAATGACAACATTGATATCGTCGTACCGAATTCCGAATTCGTTACCTCGCGCCTGACCAACTGGACGTTGGGCGAGACGATTCTGCGTATACGCATTCCGTTCGGGGTCGCCTATGGCACTGACAAGGAACTGGTGAAAAAGGCGGCCCTCGAGGCCGTGGAACAGGTGCCGTACACGCTGACCCACATGAAGGACCGGGTCGCCGATGTCTGGCTGGTCGAGTACGGCGACAGTAGCCTCAATTTCCTGCTTCTGGTGTGGGTGAACCGCCAGGGGGCGAGGCGCCCCACCCGTACCCGCGCCGCTTATTTGTGGGCGCTGGAGACGAAGCTCGCGGAATACGGGATCGAGATTCCGTTCCCGCAGCGCGACCTGCACCTGCGGTCCGGCTTCACCGCCGCGCCGGCACCACACAACCCCGACGCCTGATTCGCGACCGGAACTGCGGCGATCGTATTCCTAGTACGAAAAGTGCCACCACAGGAAAGCAATGCCGACGAGCACAATGGCGCTGACAATGGCATCGTTGCGCCGCCAGCTCGGGTCTCCGGCGCCGCGTTCGATTTCTTCCATGCGCGCGTCGACGGTCTGGTGGGCAAGGTCGCGGACTTTCTCGTCCGGGGGCGGCGCAGTCAGGAGGCTGAAACCGACCAGGCTGGCGACGGAAAAAGCAAACAGCTCGATAGCGAAGTGGAGGAATTTGATTTCCGCGACATACAGCAGGAACCCGTCCAGAGATGCCTTGTTCATCTCCAGAAGCAGGCGGCTCATCCCGAGAACGAAGCCGATGGTGAGTGCCGCGACAGCGCCGGTGGCGTTAACCCGCGACCGCGTGATGCCGATGAGGAATACGGCTGCGATGGGCGGCGAAATGCAGGCCTGTACGCTATGGATATAGGTAAAACACTGACCGGACACCAGGTCCATCCCGCTGCAAGGCGTACAGTGCGGTCCTTGCCGTGCAATCGGAGGGTGATGCGGAAAAGACGTTGCGGCTACCACCAGGTGGCGTAGAGCGCGATCAACATCAACACGACGCCGAGGCCCGCGATGTTGAATCCGCTGCTGGTTGCAGTGTCCACGTCCTTGTACTCGATGGCATCGGGGTGCACCTCGACCGGTTGCGACAGCGAGATGATCATCCCGGTGGCGATGCAGAGCAGGAACACCAGCCCAACGCGGTCGATGAATGGCAGCTCCGGCCAAAACAATTTCAGCGCCACCGAGAAAATTGCCGAGCCCAGTGCCGTACCGAGCGCGCCGTTGGCGGTCGTGCGTTTCCAGAAAATGCCGAGAATGAACAACGCGCATACGCCAGGCGTAAAGAAGCCGGTGAACTCCTGAATGTATTGAAATGCCTGGTCGAATTGACCGAGCAAGGGACGAGCGACGATCACCGCAATCACGATCGCCGTCAGGCTCGCCAGGCGGCCGACCCGGACGAGGTGATGTTCTGACTTGTGGCCGTTGCCGAAATGACGGTAGAGATCCATCGTAAAGATTGTGGAGATCGAGTTCATCATCGACGCGAGTGACGAGACGATGGCGGCGATCAACGCCGCGAACACCAGACCCAGCAGCCCGGCCGGAAGCAGGTTCATCAGGGTCGGATAAGCCTTATCCGGTGCCTCGAGATCGGGCGCGAGCATCACGGCCGCCACCCCGGGCAGCACGACGATGACCGGCATCAGCATCTTTAGATAGGCCGCGAACATGATGCCCTTCTGCGCTTCGCGTGTGCTCTTGGCGGCGAGCGCGCGTTGGATGATGTACTGATTGAATCCCCAGTACGACAAGTTCATGATCCACATGCCGCCGACGAGGACCGAAATGCCTGGCAGCAGCGCGTAATGCGGCGAGTCTTTCGTGAAGATCATGTCGAACTTCTCGGGGAATTTGTCGACAAGCATGGCGAAACCGGCTAACGGACCGGCGCCGCCTCCGACTTCGTCGAGCGCGATCCATGCAATCAACAGACCGCCAAGGACCAGTAACGTCACCTGGATGATGTCGGTCAGCGCCACCGCCTTGAGACCTCCGTAGAGCGAGTAGGCGGTCGCGAACGCGGCCAGGCCGACAAGTCCCCAGACAAGATCGATACCGGTGACCGTGTTCACCGCGAGTGCACCCAGCCACAGGATCGAAGTCAGGTTCACGAACACGTAAACGCCAAGCCAGAAGGTCGCCATGACGCTGCGTACCCGATGGTCGTACCGCTCCTCGAGGAACTGCGGCATCGTGTAGATTTTATGTTTCAGGAAAACCGGCAGTACCCACTTGCCGACGATGATCAGCGTCACAGCCGCCATCCACTCGTAAGCGCCAATCGCGATGCCGAGAACCCAAGCCGACCCGGACATGCCGATGATCTGCTCGGCCGAGATGTTGGCCGCAATCAGCGAGGCGCCGATCGCCCACCAGGGGAGCGCCCGGCCGGCGAGGAAGTAGTCACTGGTGTTCTTGGAATGACCGGCCTTTTCCCGGGAGACCCATTGCGCCAGCACCAGCAGCGACACTGCGTAGACGGCAACGACTGTCACGTCGAGAGTGGAAAGCTTCATCCGGTTGTCCTTCTTCTATTCATGCTGTCGGCAACGCCCATGGTCAGAGGAGGGTGCCGCGCGCTAGCCCGATTCCGGGTCGCCGTCGTGCGACCTCTTCGATCGCCGGACATTCCCGCCATGAAGCGGGTTTGTCCACAGTGCTATCGGTGTCTTTGTCTCAGACGGTTTTTTCACCGGGCAGACAATAGACCTGAAATGATAGCGCTGTCAATTCAGGTCAGGAATTGTCCGACGTTGCTGTTTCCATCTCACCATGTAACGAAAATGTTAAAAAAATGTAGAGTCAGATCAGGCGTTTATCGCTCCAGTTTCAGAAATATAAGAATTCACTAATGTTGCTATGCAGTATTGACACCGCTGTCATAGTTGCTTATACGCAGGATTCAGTGACAGCGTTGTCAGGAATTTTTTGACGCGTGGCGTGTCGGCACCGGTCCCCATGAGACCGACGAGCGAACCCGCCAGGCGGCACAAATGATCAACCAGAAAGCAGCCACAGCTGACCATTCGAGGTAGTCCCGTGCACAGCCAGAAACCCAGATTCAACCGTCCAGTCCACGGCCTCGATGGCCGCA
>PKUM01000164.1 GCA_002868855.1 Chromatiales bacterium
CGAACGGCAGTACGCGGAGGCCCAGACCCGGAGCCCGGGTTTCCTGGAGCGAATCGCCGATCTCAACAGCCGGTTTCACCAGCTGCTGCAGGATGCGGCCAACAGCAAGCGGCTCAGCATCCTGCTCGCGACGCTGACCGAGGCCCCGCTCGTGCTGCAGACCTTTCGCGACTATTCCACGGAGGACCTGTTACGCAGTTCGCAGCATCATCTCGACATCGTCGACGCACTGGGTGCGCGCGACGGATCGTGGGCCGCGACGATAATGCGCACTCATGTGCTGGCCGCGCGACGCAATTACCGCCGTCACCAACGCCGGCGCTCGGACGAGACCAGTGACGCCGCGTGACGGCGCGGGATCCGGGTGCCATTAAGACGCTGGTTCCGCCGCTCGCTGCGTTCTACAATCCCCAGCGATCACACTCGACCTGCGCTGTGAAAACGCCACATAGTTGCGCCGCCAGGGCGCATCCGACGCCACCAAATCGAACAGGAACGGAAGGGTACCTGCAAATGAAAACAACCCCGTTTGTTTTGACGCTCGCAGTGACGGGCGCGCTGACACTGGTCGGGTGCGCCACGACGGAACAGTCCACCGGCTCGCGCGAAAATACGATAATTGCAGTCGAGTACGGCACCGTCAGAAACATTACCCAGGTCGATATGAAGGCGAGCACCGGAACCGGCGCAGCGCTCGGCGGCGGCATCGGGCTGGCCGCGGCCAGCACCGCCTCCACGGAAACCCAGATCGGCGCGGCGGCCGCCGGCGCTTTGATCGGCGCGCTGATTCAGAAATCGCGGCATAAGACGGCCGACCAGTACACGGTGAGTCTCAATAACGGCGCCACCGTTGAAATCGTCAGTGAGCATCACGACATCGCGATCGGTGACTGCGTGGCCATGGAACAGGGCCAGCACGCCAATATCCGCCGGGTGTCGCCGGTGATGTGCAATATCAACGCCGGCCACCCTGCCTACTCGGACCTGCACGCAGCCAATGCCGCGGAGGCCGATGAATGCCATCAGGCCAAGCAGGAACTGCTGAAGGCGACGACCGAGCAGGAAACGGATATCGGCTACAAGAAAATGCGGGCACTGTGCGAGCACTAGCGGGACGGTTTGCCAATGCCGGCTGACCGCATGGCCGATGCCACTCTGCCAATTCGGGACGTTGCCGAGAAACTCGGCGTCGCCGCAGGCAACGTCGTGGCGTATGGCGAGGACAAAGCCAAACTGCGCCTGCAGGCACGCGAGGCTTCGGGGCGCGAACCGGGAAAGCTGGTCCTGGTATCTGCGATAACGCCGACCGGCGCCGGTGAGGGCAAGACCACGGTATCGATCGGGCTGGCCCAGGGACTCGCCGCGATAGGCGAGCAGGTTTGCGTGGCATTGCGCGAGCCATCTCTGGGCCCGACGTTCGGCATGAAGGGCGGCGCGACCGGCGGCGGCGCATCCGTGCTGGTGCCGGCAACGGATATCAATCTTCATTTCACCGGCGATTTCCATGCCGTCACTGCCGCGCACAATCTGCTGGCAGCGCTGCTCGACAACCATCTGCATTTCGGCAATGCGCTGCGCATAGATCCGCGCCGCGTCTACTGGCCGCGGGTCCTGGATGTCAACGACCGGGCGTTGCGCCAGACCGTAATCGGCCTCGGCGGTACAACACAGGGCGTTCCGCGCGAAACCGGGTTCGATATCACGCCGGCATCCGAAATCATGGCGGCGTTGTGTCTCGCGACGGATGAAGCGGACCTCAGAGGCCGGCTGTCGCGAATGATCGTGGCCGACAATCTCGATGGCGAACCGGTTTCCGCCGCCGATCTCGAAGCAGTCGGCTCTTTGATGGTGTTGCTGAAAGATGCGATGTTGCCCAATCTCGTGCAAACCTGCGAAGGCGTGCCCGCGCTCATCCATGGCGGACCGTTCGCGAACATCGCCCATGGCTGTAATTCCGTCATCGCGACGCGAATGGCGATGGCCCACGCCGATTGGACAGTCACCGAGGCGGGTTTCGGATTCGCGCTCGGGGCCGAGAAATTCTTCGATATCAAATGCGTCACGGCAGGACTGAAGTGCGCCGCGGTCGTGCTGGTGGCCACGGTGCGCGCACTCAAACTTCACGGCGGACGGGCCAAAAACGATCTGGAGACAGCGGATGTCGAAGCCGTCACCCGGGGTCTTTGCAACCTGCGCAAGCATCTTGAATCGATCCGGCTTTTCAACCAGCCTGCAGTCGTCGCGATCAACCGCTTTGCCCAGGATACGGAGGCGGAAATCGAAGTCATCCGCAGCGCCTGCGCGGAACTCGGCGTGGCCTGCGCGGTGGCCGATATATTCGAATCCGGTGGCGCCGGGGGCCGGGCTCTTGCCGAAGCCGTCGTGACAGCGGCCGCTTCGCAGCCGCCGTCGTTGCAACCACTCTATGACTGGTCCGAACCTATCAAGGACAAAATCTGGACCATCGCCAGCAAAATGTACGGCGCCGCTTCGGTTCACTACAGCAAGGAAGCCGAACGCGATCTGAAACGAATCGAGGCGCTGGGCTACGGCGGCCTCCCGCTATGCATTGCCAAGACGCCGATGTCACTTAGCGATGACCCTGCCCTGGTAGGACGCCCGGAACAGTTCGAAGTCACGGTACGCAATGTCATTCTTTCGGCCGGAGCGGGTTTCATCGTGCCGTTGCTCGGCACGATAGTGCGCATGCCGGGTTTGCCGCGCGCGCCGCAAGCCGCGCATATCGATCTGGTCGACGGTGAGCCGCAGGGAATAAAGGGCTGACACCGGCGCGACCGGAACGATCAGAATAGCTCCCGTTGCGCCCGGTTCGGTCCCGGTTTGCGAAAGCCGGAGCAATCCAGCGCCGTCCGCTCACCCTGCTCCAGCCCATGCTTGCGGCAAGCCAGGCTAAACCGGCGCGAGAGCAGATCCGCGAATGCGCCGCCACCGCGCATACGATGGCGGAAGCGAGGATCGTTATCGCGGCCACCGCGCATCTGCCGCACCAGGCTCATCACATGCGACGCCCGCTGCGGCATGTGGGTTTCGAGCCACTCCTCGAACAGCACCCGTACCTCATTCGGCAAACGCAACAGAATATAAGCCGCACTGGAAGCCCCCGCCGCAGCGGCCGCCGCCAGAATCGCCTCAAGTTCAGCGTCATTGACCGCCGGGATCATCGGCGCGGCCAGCACGCCTACCGGTATGCCGGCCTCGCGGAGCACCGATATCGCATTCAAACGTGCTCCTGGCGAGGCTGCACGCGGCTCCAGGCTGCGCTTGAGCGCCGGATCCAGCGTGGTAACGCTGATCATCACCGCGGCAAGCCGCTGCGCCGCGGCGGCTGCGATCAGATCGAGATCTCGCTCGATCAGTGCCGACTTGGTGACAATCGTGAACGGATGGCGATGCTCGACCAGCGTTTCGAGCAGATCCCGGGTAATTCTCAGGCGCTGTTCAACCGGCTGGTACGGATCGGTGTTGGTGCCGAAAGCTATCGGTTTGCACCTGTAACTCCTGCGCGACAGCTCCTGCCTCAGCATCCGCACGGCATCCGGCTTGTAAAACAGCCGGGTCTCGAAATCCAGACCGGGCGAGAGATCCATGTACGCGTGAGCGGGACGGGCGTAGCAATACACACAGCCGTGTTCGCAGCCCCTATAGGGGTTGATCGATTGCTCGAACGGCACGTCGGGAGACGCATTGCGGGTGATGATGGACTTCGACTTTTCCGCCGTGACCGTCGTTCGCAACAGCGGTGGCTGGAGGTCTTTCAGGTCCCAGCCGTCGCTCTGGCGAACGGTCTGGCGCTGCTCGAATCGACCCGCAGGGTTGCTGCCCGCGCCACGACCCCTGATTTTCCATACACCACTGCTCATTCAAGCAGTATAGACTGTACATTCAAACAGTAAAGAACCGGGGGTGGCCAAACCCCAGGTGACGGTCGGCGGCTCCTGATCGTGCGGTTCAACCGCGCTGGCGGCCCATGCGCCGGCGCCGGGATACCTCGGAAATACCGCGCCGAACCTTGTGCAAAAGGTCGCGCGCCCACAGAAATTCGATCGCCAGGACCGCCAGACCCAGCGGAATGACCAACAGGCCCGGGCCCGGGAGAACAAGGAAGGCAATGCCCAGCAAAAGCAGAGTGCTTCCGACCACCGCTATGACGACCTTTTTCGCCGAACGGTAACTGAATGAAAGGGTCTTTTCGATCATGATTTCATCCCCGCCGGGGTAACTGCCCGCCCGAAAGTATACTGAGAAGCCGAGTCAACAGAATGTCTGACAACCGCGGCAGCCAGCCGGTTCCCGCCATGACGACCCCGGAAGACCGGCGACATGGCACAACGCTATTTGTGATTTACGGCATCGGCTTCAGCCTGCTGTGCGCGGTGATCCTGCTGCTCAACCTGCATGCCTTGCGCTGCGCAAGCGAGCTGGAACTCAGCCCGTTCGAGCGTTTCGAGACCCGCGCAGAGATCGGCGCCTGGTCAATTCTCGGAGGCACAGGCGTCCTCTCTGCGCTGATCGCCGGCCTGCCGCCGCCGCCCTGGAACGCGCAGGCCGGCTGGGCCTATTTCTCCCTTGCATTCGTGATGCCCGGGTACCAGGTCATTATGAACAAACGTCGAATGGCGCGTTTCGGCGCGGTCTGAATTCGCTCCGCGGGTCAGCCGCGGGCTTGCCCGGGCAAAGCCGGGCGTTTGCCCATGTCAATCCCCCTGCGTCAACTACCTACAGCCAGGCAAGTTCCGCGGTGGGATGCTTTTGGCAGGGAAGTTCCGTCACGATGAGGAGGATCCCATGATGAAGGTTTTTCGCATTTTCCCAGTCATCCTCGTCGCAACCGCAGTCGCCGGATGCGGCTGGTGGGGGCTTGAGTCCGAGGAGCAGGGACAGCGCCACGGCGTATCCAGCAGCCTGGTGGATTTCCTTTATCCGGGCGGGGAGGTGCCGCCCGAGTACTCGGAGGTCACACCGCGACTCGAGCTTCCCATACGCGTCGGCATCGCGTTCGTTCCGCCCGGCACCTGGGGCCAGGGCGTTCTCGATGAAGCGCGCGAGCAACAGCTTCTCGAAACCGTCAGCCAGAGGTTCGAGCAACGCGAGTACATTGCCGCGATCGAGACCATTCCGGAGCAGTACATGCGCTCGGGATCCGGTTTTCAAACCCTGGAGCAGGTAGCGCGTCTCTACCAGCTTGACGTTATCGCCCTCGTGTCTTACGACCAGGCGAGTTTCACCGGCGATACCAAGGCATCTGTCTGGTACTGGACCATCGTCGGTGCCTACCTGGTCAAGGGCAGCCGCAACGACGTCAACACGTTTCTCGACATCGCGGTTTTCGATATCGATTCGCAGCAGCTTCTGATGCGTGCACCCGGTACGAGCGCGATCTCAGGCAAAGCCACGTTGGTCGAGGCGGGAACCGAACTCCGGAAATCGAAGGAAAAGGGCTTCGAAATGGCCGTTGCGGACATGACCGACAATCTCGAGGATGTGCTGGACGGATTCGAAGCGCGGGTCGAGGCCAAGGAAGATGTCGGCGTGACTATCGCCCATAGCCCAGGCTACAAGGGCGGCAGCGGCGGCATCGGGTTCGGCTTGCTCCCGGTTCTCGTTCTGATGCTAGGCTTGCGGCGATGGACAACGAGGTGAAACCGGACTGATGCGATTCCGGCGAGCATTTATCGCCGCCGCGCTGCTGTGCGGCGGTGCGGAGGCGGCCGCGGCGACGGCAACTAACATCATCGATACAAACACGGCGGAGCGGTTTGCCCGGCTGGCGCTGGACTGTGTGCAGCGGGAATACCCCAACAAGATCGCCCACGTGCTTGCGGGCGACGGCGACGTCGCGCCGCCACGCCGGCTGACTCCCGCCTTTTACGGCTGCTACGACTGGCACTCTTCGGTCCACGGGCACTGGTTGCTGGCCCGGCTGGCGCGGCTGTATCCGCAGGCAGCGTTCGCCGTGGACGCACGCAACGCCCTGGCGCAGAATCTCACCGCCGCCAACATCGCGGCGGAGACGGCCTATCTCAGCGGGCCGGGGCGGGTCTCGTTCGAACGCCCTTACGGCCTTGCCTGGTTGCTGCAACTCGCCGCCGAGCTCGACGCCTGGGACGAGCCGGGCGCACAGCAGTGGCGCGAGGCGATAGCACCCCTCGAGGCACTGGCCGCGGCGCGGATCAGCGCCTGGCTGCCGAAACTCACCTACCCGATACGGGTCGGGGAACATTCCCAGACCGCTTTTGCTTTTGGCCTGATCTGGGACTGGGCACGCCAGACCGGCAGCAAAGAAATGCTGGCGCTGCTGCGCGAACGCAGCCTGAGCTACTATCGCGGCGATCGCGACTGCCCGCTGGACTGGGAACCTTCGGGGCAGGACTTTCTGTCACCGTGCCTCGCCGAGGCCGATCTCCTCCGGCGGATGCTCGATCCCGATCAGTTCGCCGGGTGGCTGAACGAGTTTTTGCCGGGCATCCCCCGCAATGGAGATATCTGGCTGGATCCGGCCATTGTGACCGACCGCGGCGACCCGAAACTCGCCCATCTGGACGGCCTCAACCTGTCGCGCGCATGGATGCTGGAGGGGATCGCTGCGGGACTTCCCGAGTCGGACCCGCGCCGCCCCGCGTTGATGGACTCCGCCGCGCGCCACACCCGGGCCGGCCTGGCCGGCGTCGGCGACGAACATTACGAAGGCGGGCACTGGCTTGGCAGTTTCGCCACCTACCTGTTGACCCGGCGTGGCTTGCCGGGGGATTAACGCGGAGCGGGCGTCAGTCGCACGCTGCCTTCGGCATCGAATGGCACCGAGCCCATGAAGGGAAGGTCGATGCTGACCTTGCCGTCCACGCTGTAGTCGACCTCGTCGGTGCCGGGCGCAAAAAGCGTACTCAGCTGGGTCGCCGATCGCACCAGGTTGGTGCTGACCCGCATCGTGAACTCGGTTTCTCCAAACGCCGGCACCTCGAATCGTTCGGCGCTGACACCGCGCGCGAACTCTTCGCCCTGGATGTCGAGGTCCAGATTCAAGCCCTTCACCGGCAACGCGATGTCGTTGGGATTCTGCACCCGCAGCCTGACCTCGAACCGCTGTTCGAAAAGGCCGATTTCATCGACCGCGATTCCCAGCACCGAAAACCGTGGCGTCTCGAGGTCACGGCCCATGCTCGCGCAGCTGACGGTAACCAGAACACAGGCCAACAAACAAACCGTATTTCTCAATCCTCGAAACATCCTTGTTCGCCCTCTTCGCGTTGCAGCGCCACATCCTGCCAGTGATTTGCCGCGGCGACCAGTCGGTTCGCGGATCAGGCTTTTCAGAGCGTCGTTCCGCGACTGGGTTCGGACCCGCAGGATGCGGCCAATCCGTATATTTGCGTATACTTCGAAATGGGCACAAAACATACCATTCGCGCAGCGAGCAGTCCGCGCGCCCGCTCAGGATACGCCCGCAATAACGTCTTACGATTCTCTAAAACCAAGCCAAAAACCGGGACGGGGAAATGGACAAAGCGAGTAGCTATAACGACAAGGTCGTGCGCCAGTTTACGGTCATGACCGTTGTTTGGGGCATCGTCGGCATGCTGGTGGGCGTGATAATCGCCGCCCAGCTACTGTGGCCCGAACTGAACTTCAATGTACCCTGGCTGAGCTACGGCCGGCTGCGGCCCCTGCACACCAATGCGGTGATTTTCGCTTTTGGCGGATGCGCGTTGTTTGCGACCTCCTACTACGTTGTGCAACGGACCTGCCACGTGCGGCTGTTCTCCGACGGTCTCGCTGCGTTCACTTTCTGGGGCTGGCAACTCGTGATCCTGCTGGCGGCGATTACGCTGCCGCTAGGTCTGACCAGCGGCAAGGAATACGCCGAACTGGAATGGCCGATTGACCTCCTGATCACCGCGGTCTGGGTCTCGTACGCGGTCGTCTTCTTCGGCACGCTGGCGAAACGCAAGATCAAGCATATCTATGTCGCCAACTGGTTTTTCGGCGCATTCATCCTGACGGTTGCGCTGCTACATGTCGTCAACAGCGCTGCCCTGCCGGTCAGCATGACTAAATCCTACTCGGCCTATGCCGGCGTCATCGACGGCATGGTGCAATGGTGGTACGGCCACAATGCAGTCGGGTTCTTTCTTACCGCCGGCTTCCTCGGGATGATGTACTACTTCGTTCCCAAACAGGCCGGGCGGCCGGTGTATTCGTACCGCCTGTCGGTTGTCCATTTCTGGGCGCTGATCTCGATCTACATGTGGGCGGGCCCGCACCACCTGCATTACACGACGCTGCCGAACTGGGCACAGTCGCTCGGCATGGTGTTTTCGCTGATCCTGCTGGCACCGTCGTGGGGCGGGATGATCAACGGCATCATGACGCTGTCCGGCGCCTGGCATAAGTTGCGTACCGACCCGATCCTGAAATTCATGATCGTCTCGCTGTCCTTCTACGGCATGTCCACGTTCGAAGGGCCGATGATGTCGATCAAGACAGTGAATGCATTATCGCACTACACGGACTGGACCATTGGCCATGTGCACTCCGGCGCACTCGGCTGGGTGGCAATGATCTCGGTCGGCTGCATCTATGCGCTGCTGCCAAAAGTCTTCAATCGCGAATCGATGTACAGCATCAAGCTGATTGACGTCCATTTCTGGGTATCGACCATCGGTGTCGTGCTGTACATCGCGGCAATGTGGATGGCCGGGGTCATGCAGGGGCTGATGTGGCGCGCGGTCAACGACGACGGCACGCTGACCTACTCGTTTATCGAATCGCTGAATGCGACCTACCCGTATTACGCGGTTCGCCTGCTCGGCGGAACTTTATTCCTGCTGGGTATGCTGATCATGGCGTACAACGTGTGGAAGACGATTGCCGGGGCCCGTGACGTGTCACCGCAACCCGTGATCGAGCCAGCCTGAGGGGAGACCAGTAATGCCACACGCACACGAAATCGTTGAGAAAAGAGCCGGTTTGCTCGGCGTTCTGGTTGTCCTGGTCGTCAGTATTGGCGGTCTTGCGGAGATCGTGCCGCTGTTTTTCTCGGCCGAGGTCACTGAGCCGGCCCCCGGGATCGAGCCGTATTCGGCGCTGGAACTCGAGGGCCGCGATATCTATGTCCGCGAGGGTTGCTACAACTGCCACTCGCAGATGATTCGTCCGTTCCGCGCCGAAACCGAGCGCTACGGTCATTATTCGCTGGCGGGTGAATCGGTGTATGACAGACCGTTCCAGTTCGGCTCGAAACGCACCGGGCCCGATCTCGCCCGCGTCGGCGGCCGCTATTCCGATGAATGGCACCGGGTCCACCTGTTGAATCCGCGCGATGTCGTGCCGGAGTCGAACATGCCGGGTTACCCATGGCTGGCACGAAATGAGATCAACGCGGAGCGCACCGGCGACAAGATGCGGACTCTGCGAACGCTAGGCGTGCCGTACAGCGACGAGCAAATCGACGGTGCCGCGGCCGCGGTGGAAGGCAAGACGGAGATGGAGGCGTTGATCGCCTACCTCCAGGATCTCGGCACCAACATGCAGGGCAAGAGATAAGCGCATGGATATCGGAACCCTGCGCGGAATTCTTACCCTGATCCTGATGCTGGCTTTCCTCGGCATCGTGTTCTGGGCCTACAGCAAAAATCGCAAAAAAGACTTTGAAGAAGCGTCGCGTCTGCCCCTGGAAGAGGGCGACGCAGACCTACGGGAGTACCGACATGAGTAGCCTCTGGAGCTGGTTCGTTATTGTGCTGGCAGCCGTAAATATTCTCGCTTGCTTCTGGCTGATCAGATGGACCAGCAAAAAGTCGCCCGGCGAGGAAGACACAACAGGGCATGTCTGGGACAGCGATCTGGCCGAGTACAACAACCCGCTGCCGCGCTGGTGGCTGTGGTTGTTCTATCTGAC
>PKUM01000295.1 GCA_002868855.1 Chromatiales bacterium
ATGATCCCGAACTGCGCGGCCACGCGGCATGCGCATTTCACGCTCGACGGTTCCGGGCCGGCAACGCTCGAGCCGCCGCGCATCGAAGACTGGCCGGAGATTACCTGGTCGGCGGCTGAGGGTGCCCGCCGGGTCAATCTCGACGACCTGAGCCGGGACGAAATCGCGACGTGGAAGGCGGGCGAACGGCTGTTGCTGAGCGGCAAGCTACTGACCGGGCGCGACGCCGCGCACAAGCGGATCGCGGATCTTCTTGGCCGCGGTGAGGCGCTTCCCGACGGAGTCGATTTTACCAACAGGGTCATCTATTACGTTGGGCCGGTCGACCCGGTGCGCGACGAAGTGGTCGGTCCGGCCGGGCCTACGACCGCGACCCGGATGGACAAATTTACCAGAATGATGCTCGAGCAGACCGGCTTGATCGGGATGGTCGGCAAAGCTGAGCGCGGGCCCGTTGCCATCGATGCGATACGCGACAACAGGGCTGCCTACCTGATGGCGGTTGGCGGAGCCGCATACCTGGTTTCGAAAGCGATACGCGCCTCGCGCATCGTTGCATTCGAGGAACTCGGCATGGAGGCGATACACGAGTTCGAAGTCGCGGATATGCCGGTCACGGTCGCGGTGGATGCGACCGGGACATCGGTACACCAAACCGGCCCGCAACATTGGCAGGGCCGGATCGGCAAGATTCCGGTGGTTAGCGCCTGAATCGAATCCGGCGCGATTACAAGCGTCGCTTAGTAAACGCTCGGAATAAAATATCGCTCCGCCAGCGACGCCTGGTCGTCATACTCGCCTTTCTTCGAGCGCGGCGGCAGTTTGACTTTCTTGTGCGAAATGTCCTCGTGCGGAATCTTGCTCAACAGGTGGTGGATACAGTTGAGACGGGCTCGCCTTTTGTCGTCCGAGCGAATCAGGTACCACGGTGCATAGGGCATGTCGGTCGCGGCCAGCATTTTGTCGCGGGCGCGTGAGTACGCGTACCAGCGGGCGCGCGCTTCGAGATCCATCGGGCTCAGTTTCCACTGCCGCAGAGGATCATTGATGCGGCGTTTGAACCGTCGTTCCTGTTCCTCGTTGCTGACCTCGAGCCAGTACTTCAGCAGGATGATGCCGGCATCGGTGATCATCTTTTCGAACACCGGCGTGGTTTCGAGGAAACGGTCGGTCTGCTCCTGCGTGCAAAATCCCATCACCGGCTCGACCCCGGCGCGGTTGTACCAGCTGCGGTCGAACAGCACGACTTCGCCGCCGGCCGGAAACTGTTCGATATAGCGTTGGCCGTAGAGCTGGGTTTTTTGCCGTTCGGTCGGCGCCGGTAACGCTACGATCCGAAAAACGCGCGGGCTGACTTTCTCGGTAATCGCGCGAATCGTGCCGCCCTTGCCTGCCGCGTCACGGCCCTCGAATACGATCGCAACTTTGAGTTTTTCCTGCTTGACCCAATCCTGCAGGTCACACAGACTTACCTGCAGTTTTCGCAGTTGCGCCATGTACTCCTTCCGCCCGAGGCTTTCGTCTCTGTTTTTCTTGCTATCGTTTTTTTTGCGTTTTCCGTCGTTTTTTTTGCTCACCGCGGGTATCTCCTTTTGGGCCGGGAAAGCTCGCGTCGCGGACGTGCCGGCAAGCCGCCTGATTCTGGATCGACTGGACTGGAATTAGTTCAGTTTGCGGTAACACTGTGCGATAAAGATCACTTCTTGGTGAGAGGCTACACCTTTGATGACCACGGAATCCAGTTTCGTCCGGGTGCTCGGACGCCGCGACGTCCTGACGTTGGCGTTTGGCGCGATGATCGGCTGGAGCTGGATCGTGTTGACCGCCGAATGGATCGGTCGCGCCGGGTGGCTCGGCGCTGCCGGCGCATTCGTCATTGGCGGCGTGGCGATGATTTTTATCGGTCTGACTTATGCCGAACTTGCTGCCGCGATGCCCGAGGCCGGCGGCGAGCACGTCTACTCTCTGCGGGCACTGGGTCCGGTGTGGTCTTATGTCTGTACCTGGGCACTGTTGCTTGCCTATGTATCGGTGGCGGCATTCGAGGCGGTTGCGTTGCCCACAGCACTTTCATACCTGGCGCCCGGTATCAGGCAGTTTCCGCTCTGGACCATAGGCGGGTGGCAGGTCTACGCGACTGAAATTGCAATCGGCGTCGCCGCGGCATTCTGCATAACGCTGATCAATCTGCTAGGGGTCCGGCTCGCAGCTGTCGTGCAGGCGGCGGTAACCGTGGTCATTCTCCTGGCCGGTGTATTGCTTGCAACCGGGGCGTTTTTTTCGCCGTTGCAATCGGTCGAACTTCCCGGGTTCGTGGACGGCGCGACCGGAATGCTTGGAGTGCTGGTGATGGTGCCGATGATGTTCGTCGGTTTCGACGTCATTCCGCAATCGGCCGGCGAGATCGATCTGCCGTCGCGGATGATCGGGGTCCTGCTGATTGCCGCGGTGTTGATGGCAATTGCCTGGTATGTTCTGGTGATCGGCGCCGTTGCATTCACGCTCGACAGTGACAGCCTTTCGCGCTCGTCGCTGGCTACCGCCGACGCCGGTGCATCGGGCTGGGGTAGCCCGGTGGCCGGGAAAGTCGTGGTGCTCGCCGGTGTCGCGGGTATATTGTCGAGCTGGAATGCATTTGTCGTCGGTGGCAGCCGGGTCCTGTATGCACTGGCGCACTCAGGAATGTTGCCGCCGCTGTTCGCGCGGTTACATCAACGGCACCGCACGCCTTACGCGGCGGTGCTCCTGATTGGAGTACTTGCAGCTATTGCACCGTTTTTCGGCCGAACCACGATGGTCTGGTTTGTCGATGCCGGCAGTTTCGCGGTCGTAATTGCTTATTTATTCGTTGCCGTTTCGTTTCTGGTTTTGCGCCGCCGCGAACCCGACATGCCACGCCCATATCGTGTGCGTGGCGGGACGGTGGTCGGTACGACTGCCGTAGCGCTTTGCATATTGCTTGCGCTGTTGTATTTGCCGTGGAGCCCGGTCGCGTTGGTCTGGCCCTATGAATGGGCCATGGTCCTGGGGTGGGCGGCGCTGGGGGGGCTGCTTTTTGCGTCGCGCAATTGGTGGTCGCGCGATGGTTCAGCCTCCTCGCTATAGCGCCGGTCGCGTTGCTTGCGACTCCAGCTGCGCAGTTTCGGTTTTGACGGGTCAATCGGCGGATCGTGGTTCCGGTTTCGCGGCGCGCCTCAGGCGTTTGGCTGGTTTTGCATGATCCGCCGAAGTTGGCGCTCGGCCGCCGCATTTTTCTTTTGCGCCTCACTGTCACAGCGGAGCGCGATCCGGGTGAAAGCCTCGGCGGCGGGTGACGGGGTGCGGCCGGCGAGGCGGATGATCCCGTAGTTGGATTTCAGGAACGGCAGATCCAGCGCCAATACCGCAAGGTCGCCTCGCTGGACGCTGGGCAGGACATGGACCGGCATTGCGATGCCAATGGCATCGCTGGCGGCAACGATGTCCATTACCAAACCCATGGTATCTACCCGCACCGTTGGAACGACCAGGTCGTCGCCGTGCGGACCGGATTCGCGCCTGGCGGGAAGCATGCGCATTCTTCCTGGCAGTACCGTCGATACCAGCGGGAAATTGCGAATGTCCTGCAGCGTCAGCGCTTCGGCGTGGAGCACCGGGTGACTGTTGCGGCAAATCAGCACGGCACGGTGCTTCTCACACGGCTGCACCTCGAATCTTTGGTCGTCCGCGATACCGGATAATTCGGCGACGGACAGATCCAGCTGGCGGTCGAGTACCTGCTGGCGCAGGCTGAGCCACCCACCGACCCTGACATCAACTTCCAGCATCGGATGGCGCGCCAGCAATTCGCCTACGGAATGGCCAACCGAAATGGCAGCCGGGTACGGACCGGCCCCGATTGAAATCTGGCCAAGCTCGACGCCCTTCAGCAATTTCAGATCGCGCTGTAGCTCCAGGGCCGATGCGGCCAGCGCCGCGCCGCGATCGAGAAGTAGTTGCCCGGCCGCCGTGATCGAAACACCCGCGCGCGAACGGTCGAAAATCCTCGCGCCGATCTCTTGTTCCAGTGATTGGATACTGCGGGTAATAGTCGGTTGGCTGATCTTGAGAGCCTCCGCGGCACGCGAGAATGAGCGGTTCTCGGCCACCGCAAGAGCGTATTCGATTTTGCGTAGATTGAATGGCATGCAGAAATCGTATCAAAATGGCTATATATTTGCATTTGACGAATGATTATGCAGAGCGATAGAGTTGCGCGAAATCGCGATTGGGTACGTCCCGATCCGTAATTATGATTTCGCTAGGGATTGCGCCCGGGACAAGGATGTCCATCTTCTCTGATGGACGGGCCTTCCGGCACGAAAAATTTAGTACTGCTGCCGTTGCGAATCTGTGCGCTGTCAGCGCGCGAATTATGTCCAACGGAGGAAACGTCGAGACCGATTCGGCGCATGGCGCGGCAGTAGAGAATAAGTGAGCGAAGCGGTGGCGACACCGCATGCATGGGAGAGGCAGCGCCAGCCGCAGCAGTTTCCGCGGCGCAAAAAGCTTGGGACCACGCATGACCTGTTCGGCAACTGCACTTTCAGGGCCGCTCGGGATTGGCGTTGGCGGAGCCAACGCCGACTACGCGCAATCCGTTGTTTTTTTTAGGACGCATCCGGTCAGCCGAACGGTAGTTTTGGTCGAGGGAAGGAGTTTGATAGTGAGAAAAAAATTCATCGTATTTCTGGGGCTGGCCGCATATTTGCTGGCTGCGCCCTGGGCAGTTGCCCAGGACAAGCCAAACATTCTCGTCATCTGGGGCGACGATGTCGGCCAGTCGAATATCAGCGCGTATACGCGCGGTCTGGTCGGATACAAGACGCCGAATATCGATCGTATTGCCAACGAGGGCATGCTGTTCACCGATTACTACGGGGAGCAAAGCTGTACCGCCGGCCGCTCGTCTTTCATTATGGGTCAGTCGGTTTTCCGCACCGGGCTGTCGAAGGTGGGTTTGCCCGGCGCCAAGGAAGGCATGATGGAAGAAGACCCGACCATCGCGGGTCTACTTAAAGCCGAAGGCTACGCGACGGGGCAGTTCGGCAAGAACCACCTTGGCGATCGCGACGAGCATTTGCCGACCAACCACGGGTTTGATGAGTTCTACGGCAATCTTTACCACCTCAACGCAGAGGAAGAACCGGAAAACGAGGATTATCCGCGCGACATGGTGCTGCCGGACGGATCGACCTTTCTCGAGAAATTCGGTCCCCGTGGCGTGATTCACAGTTTCGCCGATGGCCGTATCGAGGACACCGGGCCGCTGACCAAAAAACGCATGGAGACGGTGGATGACGATACCTCCGATCGCGCCATCCGCTTCATGGAGCAGGCGCACGCCGACGGCAAGCCGTTTTTCATTTGGTGGAGCGGTACGCGCATGCACTTCCGCACCCACGTCAAAGAGGAGTTGCGCGGCATCTCCGGGCAGGATGAATATGCCGACGGCATGGTGGAACACGATATGCACATCGGCAAGTTCCTCGAGGCGCTGGATCGCCTGGGTATTGCCGACAACACGATAGTGTTTTATTCGACCGATAACGGCCCGCATTACAACACCTGGCCGGACGCTGCGGCCACGCCGTTCCGCGGTGAGAAAAACACCAACTGGGAAGGCGGCTGGCGCGTGCCCGCGGCGGTACGTTGGCCCGGCAAGATCAAGGCCGGGTCGGTCTCGAACGAGGTCACGCACCACATGGACTGGCTGCCGACATTCATGGCCGCGGCCGGCAATCCCGACATCAAGGAACAGCTGCTGAAGGGTAACGTGCGAGCCATCGGCCGCAAGTACAAGGTGCATCTTGACGGCTACAACATGCTCCCGTTCCTGACCGGAGAAGTCGAAGAGGGCCCGCGCAAGGAGATCTTCTATTTCTCCGATGACGGCGATCTGACCGCGCTCCGTTATGGTTCCTGGAAAATTATTTTCATGGTGCAGAAGTCGCCCGGCACGCTGAACGTCTGGCAGGAGCCGTTCGTGCCGATGCGAGTGCCTTATATCTACAACCTTCGCCGCGATCCATACGAGCGTGCGACGATCACGTCCAACAGCTACTACGACTGGATGATCGATCGCGTCTATTTGCTGGTTCCGGCGCAGGTTTATGTCGGGCAGTTTCTTGAGACCTTCAAGGATTTCCCGCCGCGACAGAAGGCGGCGAGCTTCAGTCTCGACAAGGTGATGGATGCGCTAAGCCCAGGGGGCGGATAGCCTTAATCTGACTGGCAGGTCCGGGTCCGGGGGCGTTGGCTCCCGGACCCGCTTTGCTCTCTTTACGATCGCGGGATCGCGTTACTATCGGCCGGGTGCCACGTCGCAATAGAAAATCTGGTTTTTCACTCAGGTCTGAATTGTCGCGGCACTCTCCCATCCGCTGTGGTGGCGGCTGCGGATTGCCATAGCGGCTGAATCGATGATTGATTGGGCGTGATCAGGCATCACGCCGGCAGGAGTCGTTAGTACCGGCCTTGTCGCAGTCCGCATGATGCTTGGTCCGCGGTCGTTGTAGTGGGTTTTCCAGTGATGCAAAACCGTTTGTCGGAGTGGGCGAACATTGCCGGGGCAATCACGGTCCTCCCGAATTTTTCCGCTCGTGCCGGCCGGCGATTTTTCGTGGTCGCTGTTCTCGCAGGATTTTTATCGCCGGCGCTCGCTCAGCACTCGCCCTCTGCCGCATGGCAATCGACAGGTTGCGACAGTTTCGGTATTTCCGAAGCGCCCGAATCCGTGAAATGCGGGTTCGTTGAAGTGCCATTGCGTCATGCCAGGCCACACGGACCTTCCATCTCTCTCGCCACCGTTGTCATTCCGGCGCAAACCTCGCAAGCCGAGCCGGATCCGCTCTTTATCGCGCAGGGCGGGCCCGGTGGTTCCACGATAGATACCTTTGCCGACGTGCTGATCAATCAGCCAGGTTACCGGCCTGTTCTCAATCGCGATCTCGTGCTGTGGGACCAGCGCGGAACGTTGCACTCGAAACCGGCGCTGTTGTGTCCCGAGATTGCGGCAGCCGATCTTCAGGCGGTGCAGGCGAATGCCGTTGAATTGAGTGAAGCGCAACAGATGCGGCCGTATATTGAATGCGGGCACAGGCTGGCCACCGAAGCGGGCGATTTGTCTGCGTTCAACACCGTTGAGAATGCCAACGATGTAGCCGCAGTTGCAGCGGCGCTTGGTTACGCTTCGATAAATTTCTACGGCGTGTCTTACGGCACGGAACTGGGCCAGTACCTGATGCGCCAGCATCCGGAGCTGGTCCGCGGCGTCATCCTGGACGCGGTCGTTCCGACCAGCTTCAATCTATTGACTGATGTGCCGTTCGTGCAGCAACGAATTGGTGAGAAATATTTCGGCGGTTGCGCCGCCGATCCCGAGTGTGCGGCGGCTTTCCCCGATTTGGGCAGCCGTTTCCTGGCGCTGCTCGACCGGCTTGATGCGGCGCCGGTCCGGGTGGAGGTGCGCAATCCCGATGCAGCGGACGGGACGGCTTACGCGGTCGATCTCGACGGCGGGTTGCTCGCAGATGCGTTATACCAGGCGCTCTATATGCAGGAAATGCACAGTCTTATTCCCTACCTTGTCGATCGTGCGGACAAGGGGGATTACCAGTTTGTTGCGTCGGTCTTGCTGCCCTTGATGCTGTTTGACGACACGATGGCGATTGGAATGTACGTGGCCGTGGTTTGCGCGGAACACGGAGATACCGATTCGAGCGATTTGTCCTATGCGGGTTTGGCGCGGCGCCTCGAGGAATCCGGCAAGGAATCCGCCGCGGCGATGCTCGAAATTTGTCGCGCCTGGGATATCGAGCCCCTCGATAATTCGGTGCATGAACCGGTCGTAAGCGACATCCCGGCGTTGTTGCTATCGGGCGAATTCGACCCGATTACTCCGCCGTCGTTTGCGGCGGAAGTCGGCGCATCTCTGGCCCGGGACTACCAGGTTAATTTTCCGAGTGGCAGTCATGGCCAGGCGTTCGGCGATACCTGCGCGGACGGCCTCATTCAGCGTTTTCTCGACAGTCCCGATACCTGGCCACCCGGCAGTTGCGCCCAGGCCAATCCGGGCGACTATCTACTGCCCGGAGATATTCTTGTCGTCCCGGCTCTGCAGGGCTTTGTCTCCAGTGCGAATGACGCGGGGCTCGCACGGGTAGCACGGCTGTCGCTGTCGATGTTGGCGGGTTTGCTTCTGCTGGCCTCGGCAATTCCCGCGTATGCGATCGGCGGCTTGTGGGTTCGAATGCGAGGGCGGGTCGTGCAGCACGGTGGCGGCGCCGGGGCGCTCCTGTCGGTCTGCGCACCGTGGCTCGTTTGTGGCGCCGCGCTGCTGCTGGGTATTTTTGTCTATCAGTTCGCACAGGCGTTGGCGGAGTCATACAACTCGGAACCGGCACTGTTGTATCTGGGCGCCATTCGCAGTGAATACGGACACATTTTCACCTATGCTTTCGCGGCTTTAGTGCTGCTCGCGGTCGTCATCGTAACCGCGGTGACGTTGTGGACGGGAGAGCGTCGCAGCCGGGCGGGACGGGTCTATTTCACGGCACTTGCGCTGGCGGCGATCATCGTGGTGTATAGCCTTTGGCGTCTTGGCATGCTGGTGTTGCCTTGAATGTTCGAGAAATTCGCCGTCGCGACAGGGCGTCGGCATCTGGGTACGGGTGGCGGGGTAAATCCGCGGTTTCACTCGGTGAGTGACTGGCAATTTTGCAGTCAAGTGGTTAAGTGAAGGAGATTTTGGCATGGCAACGAAAACGGATTTTTCTGCGCAGGAGTGGGCCACGTTGAGAGACGCTGCGCATCTGACTGCGCTGGCAGTGACCGCGTCGGGTTCCAGCGGCATTTTTGGCACGATCAAGGAGGGCGTATCGATCAGTGCGGCATTGATGGAGGGCATGCAGGCCGACAACGAACTGTTGCGCGAGTTGTGTGCCAAAGAAGAACTCGAGAGCGTCCGTGCTGCGCTGAAAGGGCGGCTGGAGGAAGTCAAGGGCAAGAAACCGGATGAAGCGAAAGCAGCCATTGCTGCTATGGCGCTGACGGACGTGACCCAGGCCCTGACGCTGCTCAAATCCAAGGGTGCGAGTGGAGACCTTGGCGCCTATTCGGCTTTTGTACGCGGCATGGGTCAGAAGGTGGCCGAGGCGGCCAAGGAGGGAGGTTTTCTTGGATTCGGCGGTGAGCGAATCAGCGAACCGGAGCGTGACCTGCTGGCTCGGCTCGATTCGACGATTTCCGCGGCGGCCTGATTCGCCGCCAGCTCGTGCTGGCATTTTTGGCAATTCCGGTCCACTGGAAAGGGGTCTCTCAGAGGCCCCTTTTTTGTGGCCCGACTGCGCCGGCGGTGGCGCGATTGCGTCGAACGGCATTGCGTGGCAGCTTGGGGGTGGGAGGTATTGACGATGACTCATGCCACGGCAGCCGCTGCGGCGACAACAGAGGTCGATGTGCTGATCGTGGGGTCCGGTTTCGGCGGGATCTGCACCTCGATAAAACTCAAACAGGCTGGTATCGACAATTTTGTCGTACTGGAACAGGACAAAGATATCGGCGGCACATGGTATGCGAATACCTATCCGGGTTGCGCCTGTGACGTCCAGTCGCACCTGTACTCATTCTCGTTTGAACCCAACCCCAACTGGACGCATATGTTCGCCCGCCAGCGCGAGATCTGGAATTATCAGCGCCATTGCGTCGACAAGTACGGACTGCGTCCGCATATCCGTCTTTCCTGCGGGGTAGCGCAGGCGGTCTGGAATGAACAGCGCTGCGCGTGGCTGGTGGTCACGACCACCGGTGAGGCATACCAGGCCCGCACTTTGGTGGCAGCTATGGGACCGCTCAGCCGACCGGCGCTGCCGAATATTCGTGGCTTCGACAAGTTCCGGGGCAAGACCTTCCACAGCGCACGCTGGGACCACGACTACGATCTCGACGGAAAACGCGTGGCGGTAATAGGGACCGGCGCCAGTGCGATCCAGTTCGTTCCCGAAATAGCGCCGCGGGTCGGCCGTCTCAGCCTGTTCCAGCGCACCGCCCCTTGGGTGGTTCCTCGGCCGGACCGCCGGATCAGCAGAATCGAGCGCAGTACCTTCCGCCGTTTCCCGTTAGTGCAGCGAATCTACCGCAACCTGCTCTATTGGCGGCTGGAAGCGCGCGCCATTGTATTTACCCAACTGCCGCGGCTCGCACGGGCAGTCGAATGGCTCGGTCGCTACAACCTGAAACGCGGCATTCCCGATCCGGAGTTGCGGCAGCGCCTGACGCCCGACTTTCCGGCCGGATGCAAGCGCTTGTTGCTCTCGGACAATTACTACCCGGCTCTAACGCGCCGCAATGTTGATCTCATCACCAACGGCATATCCGAGATTACCGCAGACGCTATTGTCTGCGAGGATGGCCGCACCATCGAAGTCGACGCGATCATCTACGGTACCGGATTCAATGCGACCGCACCGGTCCCGGCCAACATGATCATCGGTCGCGAGGGCCTCGACCTGACCGATCGCTGGCAGCATGGTGCCGAGGCATTCCTTGGTATCAGTGTTTCCGGATTTCCCAACCTGTATTTTTTGATGGGGCCGAACACCGGTCTCGGTCACAATTCAGTGCTGTTCATGATCGAGACCCAGGTGCATTACCTGATCGAGGCGCTCAGAACCATGCAAGACGGGGGCTTTGACTCGCTCGAGATTCGTCGTGATGTTGAGCTGGAGTTCAATCGCAAGATTCAGCAACGCCTGTCGCATACCGTTTGGGCAAGCGGTTGCAAGAGCTGGTATCTCGACGCCAATGGACGCAATACCACATTGTGGCCAGGGTTCACCGTCAGTTACTGGGCCGCGACACGCAGATTCAGGCTTGCCAGCTATGTTGGCGGAACCGCCCCGCGTGAACCGGAGCGCATTGCGGCCACCGGCGACGAAAGAGACTCAGCGCGCGAAGCGGCCTGACCGGCAGCGGTGGTTCTGCCGCAGCGGCTGATTCAGGTCCGCGATCGGGGCGGGTTCATCACGGCATAAAAATGGTCGCCGGGTGTTCCAGCAACGATTTCATCTGCTGGATCATTGCGGCCGCATCGTAGCCGTCGACAAACCTGTGATCGAACGACGACGACAGGTTCATGATCCTGCGTACCGCAATCGCGCCGTTTACCACGACAGGACGGTCGACCGCCTTGTTGACGCCGATAATCGATACCTCGGGTGCATTGATCACCGGTGTCGTCACGATTCCACCCATTTTTCCGAGACTGGTAATCGTAATCGTCGACCCTTTCAGTTCTTCCTTGCTGGCCTTGCCATCGCGCGCGGCGCTGGACACGCGGCTGATTTCGTTTGCAATGTCATACACATCGCGCGCTTCCGCATGACGGACGACCGGCACCATCAGGCCATTGTCGGTCTGCGTGGCAATTCCGACATGGACACCGTGATGGCGAATGATGACATTACGCTCGCTATCGTAGGTGGCATTGCACTGGGGAAAATCCCGCAGTGCCCGGTTCAGTGCGAGTACAAGAAACGGCAGATAAGTCAGCGACGGCGCGCCCGCCGGTGCCTGGCCGTTCAGGTGTTTTCGCAACGCCTCCAGTTCGGTGACATCGATTTCCTCGACATAGGCGAAATGCGGAATGTTGCGCTTGCTATCGGTCATTCGTTGCGCGATTACGCGGCGCACGCCAATGACCTTTATCTCATCGCTTCCAGTCGCCAGTTGCCGAGTGGCGGGCTTGCTTTGCGCTACCGGACCGCGGGTGAGGTAATTTTCCAGATCGGCCTTGAGTATTCGACCACGCGGGCCGCTGCCGGCGACCGCCGCGAGATCCACGCCGGTTTCGCGGGCCAGCCGGCGCACCGCCGGAGAGGTGAGCGGTCTTCTCCCGGTAACCGTCGCGCTGGCGGTCACGTCTGCTGTCACTGCAGCGGATTGCTCCTGCGGAGCGGAGGCTACGGCCGGCTCTTCGATCTGCGGAGCAGCCGGCTGCGGCTCTTTTTCCGCAGGTTCGGCCGCACTCTCGCCACCGTCACTCGTCTCGAAGATTATCAGGTCGCTGCCGACAGCAATCATGTCGCCCGGCTGTCCGGTGGTGGCCACGACGGTGCCGGACACCGGTGACGGGATCTCGACGTTGGCCTTGTCGGTCATGACATCGGCGATCACGTCGTCTTCTTTGACCGTTGCTCCCGGCTTCACGTGCCATTCCATCAGTTCGGCCTCGACGGTGCCTTCGCCGAGGTCGGGTAGCTTGAAAACGTATCTGCTCATATCAGGCCGGCTCCATAACCAGTTCCAGCGCTTCGACGACCCGCTCCTGGCCCGGGAAGTACTCCCACTCAAAGGCATGTGGGTAGGGGGTGTCCCAGCCGGTAACTCGCTGAATCGGTGCTTCGAGGTGCCAGAAGCACTCCTCCTGCACGGTTGCCGTGAGTTCCGCGCCGAAACCGCTAAACCGGGTTGCCTCGTGAACGATCACGCAGCGGCCGGTTTTCTTTACCGAACTGGTAATGGTGTCCACATCGAGCGGGATCATCGTTCGGATGTCGATGATTTCGGCGTCGATGTTGCCGCGTTGCGCTGCTGCCTCGGCGACATGGACCATCGTGCCATAAGTAAGAATGGTGACATCGGTTCCTGCGCTGACGATGTCGGACTTGCCGATCGGGACCGTGTAGTAGCCCTCGGGCACATCACCCTTGGGATGCGTGGTCCACGGCACGGCGGGTTTATTGGCGTCGCCGTCGAACGGACCGTTATAGATTCGTTTGGGCTCGAAAAATATCACCGGATCGTCATCTTCGATGGCGCTTATCAATAGCCCCTTGGCATCGTAAGGATTGGAGGGCATGACGACTTTTACCCCGCACACGTGAGTGAAGATGCCCTCCGGGGATTGCGAGTGCGTTTGTCCGCCCCTGATGCCGCCGCCGCACGGAGTACGCACTGTCACCGGCGCCCAGAAGTCTCCGGCGCTGCGGTACCGCAGCCGAGCCAACTCGCTTACGATCTGGTCGAAAGCCGGATAAATGTAGTCGGCGAACTGGATCTCCGCGACCGGGCGCAGGCCGTTCACGCCCATGCCGATTGCGGTGGCCATAATCCCGCCTTCGGAAATCGGCGAGTCAAGCACGCGATGCTCGCCGTACTTGCGCTGCAGGCCGTCGGTGCAACGGAAAACCCCGCCAAAATAGCCGACATCCTCACCCATGATCACGACCGCCGGGTCGCGCGCAAGCATGATGTCCATTGCCGAGTTCAACGCCTGGATCATGTTCATGTTCGCCATGACTGTCAGCTCCTCAGCTTTTTCAGATGGGCCCGCTGCTTTTTCAGATGCTCCGGCATTTCTGCGAAGACATCCTCGAACATCTCGTCGGGGTCGAGTTTGGGGCCGTCGGTCAGGGTGCCGTAGCTCATGGCTTCCTTCCAGCAGTCCATGACATGTTTCTCGAGTTCTTCATTCAGGGTTTCGTGCCGGTCCTCGCTCCATTCGCCGAGCGCGATAAGGTGTTGCTTCAACCGTTCCAGCGGATCGCCGAGCGGCCAGTCATCCCATTCCTCTTTCGGCCGGTAGCGCGACGGATCGTCACTGGTCGAATGTCCGGAGGCACGGTAAGTGACGTGCTCGACCAGCGTGGGGCCGTATCCTTTTCGCGCCCGTTCTGCAGCCCACCGCGTGACTCCGTATACCGCGAGGAAATCGTTGCCGTCGACCCGGATGCCGGGGATGCCGTAGCCGAGACCGCGCGCGGCAAAAGGACGCCGTTCGCCTCCGGCAAAGGCCTGGAACGTCGAGATCGCCCATTGGTTGTTGACCACATTGATCAGCACTGGCGCCTGGTAGACCGAGGCAAATGTAAGGGCATGGTGGAAGTCGGGTTCGGCGGTGCTGCCGTCACCGACCCAGGTCGCGGCGATGTCGTCCTCGCCCTTTATCGCCGCAGCCATCGCCCAGCCGACAGCCTGCGGCACCTGCGTGGTCAGATTGCCCGAAATAGAAAAGATCCGGCCCTCGCGCCAGTGATACATGATTGGCATCTGGCGGCCCTTGCACATGTCGCGCGTATTCGAAAGGCACTGGCACATGAGGTCGACAAGGCTGCGTCCGCGCGCCACATACAGGCCCTGGTTGCGATAGGACGGGAAACACATGTCTCCGGGCTCGAGGGCCATGCATTGCGCAATCGAAACAGCTTCTTCGCCAGTGGACTTCATGTAAAAAGTAGTCTTGCCCTGGCGTTGATTGCGCAGCATGCGGTCGTCGAAAATCCGGGTCAGCATGATGTGGCGCAATGCGACCTGCAGATCCTGAGGATCGAGGTGGGGGTGCCATGGACCGATTGCCGAATGATCGTCGTCCAGTACCCGCACCATGTCGTAGGCCAGAGATTCAATATCGCGTGCGTGCGCATTGACATCGGGCCGCGCAACGACGCCGGCCGGTGATATCTGCAGGTAACTGAAATCGGGTTTTTCCCCCGGTCTTGCCGGTGGATGAGGAATGTGCAAACGAGACTTGCTGTTCATGTTTTGCAACCGTAGGAATTGACGAAATCGCCCGGATCATTATTCGCGCTGTCGCCGGGTCGAGTAAGAACCGGAATTCTACCTAATGCGCGACATTGGTGCGTGCCCGATGGGCATAATGTGGGTCGATCAGCATGATTATGCGGTCTTCGAACGCAACTATGCGGGATTTGTCGAAACAGGTATGTTGATGGCGATATAGTATGCTGCAGCGCGGCGCGCCCGGGTTCCGCGCAAGGGCACCCAACCGCGGGGCTCGGCAACCGGCTGCAGGTCTCCGGGATCAAGGGTCGAATAACGGCAATGACTCAGCATTATCTGTTTCCGAAAAAACTGGCGCGGTCAGCGCCCGCACTGTATCGCTTCGGGCAACGAGTCGAAGGCAATGGGGTGCGTTTTCTGTTCTGGCTTCTCGGCGCGCTCGAGCCGGAACGGGCACAGCGCCTGGCCGGGAACATTACCCGCGCGCTGGTCGGGCGCACCAAGAAGGGACCGAAGGTAATCCGTAATCTGCAGATTGCGTTTCCGCAGATGAGCGCCGCCGAGATCGCGCAGACCGCGAACGAAGTATTCCGGTACATGGGTGTCTCCATGGCCGAACTCGCGCAGATGGAGAGATTCTCGAGGGAGCGGGATCAGCGCTTCGAATTTGTTGCGAATCCGAATATCGATGCGTTGTGCGGCGGGCCGAAACCCGCGGTATTTGTCACGGCCCACGTGGGTGCCTGGACCCTCGGGAATTTTGCGCCCGCGCACTTCGGTTTCCCGTTGACAATTCTGTATGCGCCGGAGTCGAACCCGGTCACAAACGATGTCTTGGTCAGGTTGCGCGGCGTGCTTCCCTGCAATGTTATGCCGCGCGACAACGCAATGCGCACACTGATGGGGGAATTGCGCAAAGGGCGCTCGGTCGGGCTTGCGACTGATAACCGCTTCGATGCCGGCGAGATGGTGCCTTTTTTCGGTGTGGACGCTCCGACGAATACCGTGCCCGCGCGACTCGCCCTCAGGTTCGGTGCCGATCTCGTGCCGGGACGTACGGAAAGGCTGCCGGGTATGCGCTTTCGGGTCACGTTTTACGATCCGGTGGTGCCCGGCGACCCTCAGGCGCCACAGGAGGAGCAGATTCTGCAGATGTCTGCGCAACTCAATAATCATTTCGAAGACTGGATCCGGGAAACTCCAGGGCAGTGGATGTGCATGTCGCGGCGCTGGCCGAGAGACGCTGAACCGAGCCGGGGAGGCTCTGCCGGCGCCGTCTGAGCCCGGAGGCGACCGCAAGATTGCCGCAATTCCAGCGGCGACCACCAGTACCAGGGTCATTGCGTGGGCGAACCCGCTGGCCTCGGCGCTGAACAGATGCCGCCAACGTCCGCGCTGCGGTGCGGCATACTTGCGTTTGCGCGCGTGCGATTGCGCTGTGACGCCGCGCGTTGTACCGATCTGTGTTCTGGGCTAAGTTAACGCAACATGGTTCTGTAAGACGACTGATTGATGTGAAGACGCTCAGACAACAAGTAGAAAGCCGCTTGCCGGGCTGGGAGGTCTGGTATCCGAGTGTTTTCGATGCCGCGCGGGATCTTGGCATTATCAAGGCAGAGGTCTGTTCGCCGTCGTCCTTGCTGTTGTCGAATCGGCATGCGCGGGTACAGCGGTCCGCGGAACATGCGCACCGCGAGAAGTGGGGCGGAGCCGAGGAGCATCCTCAGACCTCGAGAACCCGTGGACCCCGGCGCACCAGGCGCAAGTAGGCTAATGTCACCGGCCGTTGCGGCCGGCCCGCACTTTGGCGCTATCATGATATTTATCGATCAACGGTGCGCGCTGGTTTTATCGCCGGCGCGCTCAGAACATTCCGTTGCGGGGCCGGTGTAAGTCGTTTTGCTACCGGCGCATTGCGTGCGGTACAGCTAATGGAGTTACACAGTGAAACTGGCAAGTCTCAAAGAAGGCGGTCGCGACGGCACCCTTATAGTGGTGGATCGGGCGATGGACCAGGCCGTTCGCGTGCCGGACATTGCGCCCACGCTGCAGGCCGCTCTCGACGAATGGGCGCAAACCCAGCCGCGACTGGCGGAGGTCTACGGGCGCTTGCAGGCCGGCGCCGCGGATGGCGCATTTGATTTCGATCCGGCGGCGGTGGCGGCGCCATTGCCGCGCGCTTATCACTGGGCGGATGGCAGTGCCTATGTCACCCATGTCGAGCTGGTGCGCAAGGCGCGTGGCGCGGAGTTGCCGGAGTCGTTCTGGAGCGATCCGCTGATCTATATGGGCGCATCGGATGCGCTAATCGGTTCGCGCGATGACGTGCTGATAGAGAACGAGGAATGGGGGATTGATTTCGAAGCAGAGGTTGCCGTGATCACCGACGATGTGCCGGCCGGCGTGTCGGTCGAATCCGCGCGCAACCACATCAAGCTGATCGCACTGGTCAACGACGTGTCATTGCGTAATCTGATTCCCGGTGAACTTGCAAAACAATTCGGCTTCTACCAGTCGAAACCGCAAACCTCTTTTGCCCCTGTCGCGGTGACCCCTGACGAGCTCGGTGACGCATGGGACGGCGTACGCCTGCATTTGCCACTGCACTCCGTTCTGAATGGCAATAAAGTCGGATCGCCTAACGCCGGAATCGATATGACATTCGATTTCGCCCAGTTGATTGCGCATGCCGCAAAGGCCAGGCCGCTGATTGCGGGGACTATAATCGGCTCTGGCACTGTCGCCAACGTCGGTAGCAAGGACGGGTCTTCCTGTCTTGCCGAAGTCCGCTGTCTCGAGACCATTGCCAACGGCAGTCCGAGCACACCGTTCATGCGATTCGGCGATCGGATCGAGATCGAAATGCTGGACCATGACGGCCGGTCAATTTTCGGCAGGATCGACCAACGCATCAAGCGCTACGATCCGCCGCGCTAATTGAGTGCCAACGAATCGTCTGGGTTTTTGCTGGAGGAGCAGGATGTGGCGAATTCGATAAACACCGATGCTGCCGCCAGGCCGCGGGGCGCAGCGTCGCTGGACTATTTGTCCGGTTTCGGAAACGAGCACAGCTCAGAGGCGCTCGAAGGCGCGTTGCCGATCGGTCAGTTTTCGCCGCAACGCTGTCCCTATGGCCTGTACGCCGAGAAATTCAGCACGACGGCATTTACGGCGCCACGGTCGGCTAATCGGCGTACCTGGTTTTACCGGATTCGCCCGTCGGTCGTTCAGGGCGAATTCGAACCGCTGGAATCCAATCTTTTGCGCACCGGCTATGCGGCCGATGCAGCCATGCCGCCAAACCAGTTGCGCTGGGATCCATTCGCGATCCCCGAGGCGCCGCGTGATTTTGTCGATGGGCTGGTGACGCTCGCGGCAAACGGCGACGCACTTGCGCAGGTCGGCATCGGTATCCACATGTATCTTGCCACCAGCTCGATGGAATCGCGTTTTTTTTATTGCGCCGACGGTGAGTTGTTGTTGTTGCCGCAGCAGGGCCGAATCAGGTTGCACACCGAGTGTGGGATTCTGGATTGCGAGCCCGGGGAAATCGCGGTCGTCCCGCGAGGTATGAAATTTCGCGTCGTCCTGCGTGACGGTGCGAGCCGCGGCTACGTCTGCGAGAACTACGGCGCGCCGTTGCAACTGCCCGAGCGCGGCCCGGTGGGTTCGGACGGCTATGCTAACGATCGCGACTTCCTGGCGCCGGTGGCGGCATTCGATGAACGGGAGGGAGATTTTCACCTGCTGTGCAAATTTGCCGGCAGATTGTATGCGGCACCGCTGTCGCACTCTCCGCTGGATGTCGTTGCCTGGGTCGGCAACTCGGTACCTTACAAGTACGATTTGCGGCGCTTCAATGCGCTAAACACAGTGAGCTATGATCATCCCGACCCATCAATTTTTACCGTGCTGACATCGCCATCGGACACCCCAGGCACGGCCAATGTCGACTTTGTGATTTTTCCGCCGCGCTGGATGGTGGCGGAAAACACTTTCCGGCCGCCGTGGTATCACCGCAATGTGATGAGTGAGTTTATGGGGCTTCTTTATGGCGTTTATGATGCCAAACCCGGAGGGTTCAGCGCGGGTGGCGCGAGTCTGCACAATTGCATGTCTGCGCACGGCCCCGACCTGGAGGCGTTCGAGGGCGCGTCGCATTGCGAGCTCGCCCCGGAACGCTACGAGGACACGATGGCATTTATGCTGGAGTCGCGTTACATGATTCAGCCGACACCTTTTGCAATGCAGGCGCACGAGTTGCAACAGGACTATCTGCGTTGCTGGGACGGTCTCACCAGTCGTTTCAGCGGCTCCTAGAATGCGACCTGCAGCCGGCGCAAATTGAGGCTGCACCGCGAATTCAGGGCCGACTATTGATAGCGTAGCCGTGAACCGGTGCCGGGGTGCTGCCTGGCCTAACCCCAGCGCGGCCGATAACTGTCCAGAACCTCGATATAGTTGGTCCGCTCGAATGCCTCGACATCGGGCAGATTCTTGCGGCTCATCGTTCCGCGCATGGCCTCGATGCTCGCAAACCCCATCCGCTGCATCCACTCTGTAAGACCTTCATGCAGGCTTGCTATGTACTCCGGACCGAGGCGCAGCAGGGCCGAGGTCGTCATGACCACGTCGGCTCCGGCGAGCAAGTACTTGATCACCTCGGCGGAGCTGTTAACGCCACTGCTCGCGGCGATCGACGCGTCGATTTGATCGGAGAGCAGCGAAATCCAGAACAGTCCCGGCCGAATGTCGACCGGCCGGCTCAGGTCCAGAACCGGTGATACCGCGAGCTTCTCGATATCGAAATCGGGTTGATAGAAACGGTTGAACAACACCACGCCATCGGCGCCGGCATCGACCAGTTGCCGAATCATGTTTGCAGGTGCGCTGAAAAAAGGAGCGATCTTTACGGCTACCGGAATCGACACCGCGCTTTTTACTGAGCGTAAGACCTCGATATAACGCTGCTCAACCGTGGTTCCGGTTTCGTTCGGGTCCGTGGCGATATAGAAAATGTTCAATTCGATCGCTACTGCACCGGCTGCTTCTATATTGGTTGCAAATTCGACCCAGCCAGCGGCGGAAACGCCGTTGAGGCTGGCTATCACTGGGATGTCGACGCCTGTGATAGCGGAATCGATCAGCTCGAGATAGCGGTCCGAGCATCGATCGGCAGCATCGGATTCGGGAAAATAATTCAGTGCTTCCGCAAAGCTTTCTGCGCCGGCCTCCATCAGGTGCCGGTATGCAGCCTGTTCCTGCAGAATCTGTTCCTCGAACAGCGATGGCAGAACCACCGCAGCCGCACCATGATCTTCGAGCTGGCGGATGCTATCGAGCGTGCGCGTCAATGGCGAAGCGGAAGCGACGATCGGGTGGGGCAGGGCCAGACCCATGTACCGCGTGCTCATGTTCATCGAGACTCTCCCTGTGCCATGGTGTCCTTTGCGGTATGTCCGTACGGATTGCCGGCGACGCCGTGCGCCGCCATGTTTTCGTAGATCTTCCAGTGTGAGTCGACCTGGGCCTGGGCCATTTCCATCAGCCGGGCGGCCTCCTGCGGGTGGGTCAGGTCGAGGATCCGGTAACGCGCTTCGTTATACGCATAGTCGCGCACGGTAACGGTCGGGCGGCGTGAGTCGAGCAGGAACGGGTTGTGACCGGATTCACGCAGCAACGGGTTATAGCGCAGCAGCGGCCAGTGGCCGCAATCCACGGCGAGTTTTTGCTGTTGCAGGCCCTTCTCCATGTTGATGCCATGTGCAATACAGTGGCTGTACGCGAGAATCAGCGAAGGGCCCGGGTAGCGCTCGGCTTCGCGGAAGGCCAGCAGGGTCTGTTGCGGATTCGCGCCGAGTGCGACTCGCGCTACGTACACATTGCCATAAGCGATCGCCTGCAACGCCAGGTCCTTTTTGGCGACCGCCTTGCCTCCCGCGGCAAATTTCGCCACGGCGCCGAGCGGCGTCGCCTTCGACATCTGGCCGCCTGTATTCGAATAGACTTCGGTGTCGAGAACCAGAACGTTTACGTCGCGGTCCATTGAGAGGACGTGGTCGAGGCCGCCGTATCCGATGTCATAGGCCCAGCCGTCGCCCCCGACCAGCCAGATGCTGCGGCGGACCAGGTGTGCGGCCACGGAAGCGAGGCGTCGCGCGCGCTCGTCGTCCAGCCCTTCGAGGCGCGAGACCAGTTGATCGATCCTATTGCGCTGCACACGGATCTCGCGTTCCTCGTCCTGGCGGGCATCGAGGATCTCAGCGGCCAGCGTGCGCCCGACTTCGTCACCCAGTTCGCTCAGAAGTTGTCGCGCCAGCCGGTTGTGCTGATCGGCCGAGAGCCGGAAGCCGAGGCCGAATTCGGCGTTGTCCTCGAACAGCGAGTTTGACCATGCCGGCCCACGCCCTTCCTGATTCTTGCTCCATGGTGTAGTTGGCAAATTGCCGCCGTAGATCGACGAGCATCCCGTTGCGTTGGCGATGATCGCTCGATCGCCGAAAAGCTGTGACAGGAGTTTCAGATAAGGCGTCTCACCGCAGCCCGCACATGCACCTGGAAACTCGAACAGCGGTGGCAGGTATTGCACCCCATGCACGTTGCCGAAGTCCACGTTGGCGCGGTCGGTATCGGGAAGCTGCTCGAAGAACCTGATATGGCTTCTGCCATTCGCCATGTCTTTCGCTTTCTCGCGCATATTGATCGCGCGTTCTCCTGGACGTTCGACGCTACGGGTCGGGCATGCGTCGACACAGAGCGAGCAGCCGGTGCAGTCCTCAGCGTAGATTTGCAGCGAGTAGCTGGTGTCGGGAAAACCGCGCGCGTTGAGCGGAGCACTGAGAAAACCGGCGGGCGCGGTTTCCAGACGGGCACGGTCGAAAAACTTGGCGCGGATCACGCCGTGCGGGCAAACGAAACTGCACTGGCCGCACTGAATGCAGAGATCGGGATCCCATTGCGGCACGAAGCGCGCGATGTTGCGCTTTTCCCAGGCAGCAGTCGCGGTCGGGTAGGTGCCGTCCGGAGGCAATGCGCTGACCGGCAGTTGTTCGCCGCGACCGGCCATGATCGGCCCGGTGACCCGTCGCACAAACTCGGGAGCACTGTCTGGAACAGGCGGAGCGATATCGGATGTCGCGTCGGCGGTGTCCGGTACCGCCAGTTCGCTGAGCCCGGCCAACGCGGCATCGACGGCGGCGTGATTCCGGGCGACTATGTCCTTGCCTTTCAAGGCATAGGTCTTGTCGATCGCGTCCTTGATCTCGGCGACCGCGACCGCCGCGGGCATTACGTCGGCAATTGCAAAAAAGCAGGTTTGCATGATGGTATTGATGCGTTGGCCGAGATTGTGTTCACGCGCGACACGATAGGCATCGATGGCGAATACGCGCGCCGATTTGTCGACGATGGCCTGCTGCACCGAACGCGGCAGCCGCTGCCATACCTCTTCCGGCGCAATAGCCGTATTGAGCAACAGGCAGCCTCCGTCACGCAGGCGCGAGACGACATCGAATTGCCACAGAAACTCAAACTGGTGACAACCGATAAAGTCGGCGCAATCGATCAGGTAGCTTGCCGCAATCGGTCGTTTGCCGAATCGCAGATACGACACCGTCTGCGACCCGGACTTTTTCGAGTCATAGACAAAATAGGCCTGCGCATAGGTGCCCGGCTGTTTGCCTAGTATCTTGATCGAATTCTTGTTGGCGCCAACCGTGCCATCGGCGCCCAATCCATGGAAAATCGCCCGGTAGGTGTCGTCTGGCTCGATGTCGAACCCGGATTCGACGAACAGACTGGAATCGGATACGTCGTCATTAATGCCGACTGTGAAGTGGGTGCGCGGCGTTTCGCTCGCGAGATTGTCGAGCACGGCTTTGACCATCGCCGGTGTGAATTCCTTCGATGACAGTCCATACCGGCCACCGACTATCCGGATATCGGTCGGTTGGGAGTTGTGCTCGGCCATCGCCGCCACCACGTCGAGATACAGTGGTTCGCCGCAGGAGCCGGGCTCCTTGGTGCGGTCGAGCACTGCGATCCGGCGCACGGTAGAAGGCAATGCGGCGGTTAGCGAGCGGGCGCAGAATGGGCGATACAATCGAACCTGCAACGCACCGACGCGCTCACCCCTGGCGGCCAGGCAGTTGACGGTCTCGCGCGCGGTTTCGGCCCCGGAGCCCATGAGGATGACGATACGCTCTGCCGCGGGATGGCCGTGGTAATCGAACAGCCTGTAGTGTCGTCCGGTTAGTGCCGCGAGCGCCTCCATGTTCGAGCGAACGATTTCGGGCACCGCGACGTAATAGGGATTTGCCGCCTCGCGCGCCTGGAAATACACATCCGGATTCTGGGCGGTGCCACGAATTACCGGATGCTCCGGCGACAGGGCGCGACGGCGATGCTCGAATATCAATGCCTCCGGGATCAACGCACGCACGTGCTCGGGGCCGATTAGCCGCAGCGTATTGATTTCATGCGAAGTCCGAAAACCATCGAAAAAATGTATGAACGGAATGCGCGCGGCCAGGGTGGAGGCGTGCGCGATCAGGGCGAAGTCCTGTGCTTCCTGGACCGAACCCGATACCAGTTGCGCGAATCCGGTCGCGCGGGTTGCCATTACGTCCTGATGATCTCCGAAGATCGACAGGGCCTGCGCCGCCAGCGAGCGGGCCGCGACATGAAAGACGGCAGGTGTCAGTTCGCCCGCAATCTTGTACATGTTGGGGATCATCAGCAGCAAGCCCTGCGATGCGGTGAAGGTCGTGCACAGCGCACCGGTTTGAAGCGCGCCGTGAACCGCTCCCGCGGCACCTGCCTCACTTTGCATTTCCACAACGGAGGGACGATCACCCCAGGCATTGGACTTGGCCTGGTTGGACCACTGATCAGCGAGTTCGCCCATCGGTGAAGACGGCGTGATCGGGTAGATCACGCATATATCGCTGCACTGGTAGGCAATCCTGGCGACGGCTTCGTTACCGTCGATAGTGGCGATGCGGGCCGGTGTTTCACTCTGCATGAGGCATTCCCGTGGCGCTGGCTGTCCCGGGCTCCGGAATCAGGTCGATGGCATAACAGGGGCACTGCTCGAAACACACAGCGCAGCCGGTGCAGCGGCTGTAGTCGAACTTGTAGCGATGCCCGTGTCCGAGTTTGATCACAGCGTCCTCCGGACAGGCGGCGAGGCAACCGTCGCACTCGAAGCAATTGCCGCAGGAAAAACAGCGTTGCGCCTCGTAGCGTGCCTGCGCGGCATCCAGCGAAGAAACGATTTCGTCGAACCCGCTGGTACGGCTTTCGCCTGAGAGCCGTCTTTCGTCCTGTTGCCGTGCATCGGTGTAGTAAGCGACCCGCAGTTTGTCGTGGGTGGCGAGCGGATGCGGCGGCGGTCTTTCGTACACGCTATTGCGCAAGTAGGCATCGATGTGGCGGGCTGCGTGTTTCCCATGTCCCACTGCGACGGTCACTGTCCGCTCCGATGGCACCATGTCGCCACCGGCAAAAACGCCGCGACAACCGGTCATCATGTTGCTGTCGACAACGACGGTGCCGTCATAGCCGAACTCCAGTCCCGGCAGCGAGCGCAGGAATTCGGTGTCCGATTCCTGGCCAAGGGCGAGGATCAGTGCATCCGCCTCGAGGGTTTCGGTTTTGCCGGTCGGATGCGGTTTCCCGTGTTCGTCGAGCGCCATCACTTCAACGGTAAGCGTGGATTCGTCGATTGCGCGAATCGAGCGTAACCAGTTTATCTTGACGCCTTCCTCGAGAGCTTCGTCGGCCTCGAATTCATGCGCCGGCATGTGTGCCCGGTCGCGTCGGTAAATGATTAGCGCTTCCTCGGCACCGAGACGCTTGGCGACGCGGGCGGCATCGATGGCAGTATTGCCGCCGCCGTATACCGCGACACGGCGTCCGAGTTTTGGCGCGGACTGATTCTTGACCCCCTTCAGAAAGCTTACGGCGTCGAGGATACCGCTGGCATCGCGCGCCGGGATGTCGATTCGTTTTGCAAGATGGGCACCGACCGCAACAAACGCGGCGTCGAACTTGCCCTCCCGAATTGCCTCGCGCAGATCGGCAACGGGATGTTCCAGCACGAATTTGACGCCGATATCCTGGATGCGTTTGACCTCGTGATCCAGCACGTCTCGTGGCAACCGGTATGCGGGAATTCCGAAGTGCATCATGCCGCCGGCAAGCGGCCCTGCCTCGCGGATCTCGACATCATGTCCAAGTCGGCGCAGGTGATACGCAGCCGAAAGACCGCTCGGTCCGCCGCCGACGATCAGCACGCGCTGTCCAGTATCGTTTTCCGGTGTAGGGAGTCTCCAGCGCTTCTCTATGGCGAGGTCCCCGATGTATCGCTCAACTGCGTGGATGCCGACGCTCTGGTCGACATGCTGCCGGTTGCACTGGTCTTCGCAGGGGTGATAGCAAACCCGGCCGTGAATGGCGGGCAACGGATTGTCCGCAACCAGGATGCGCCAGGCCTGCTCGTAATCGCCCGCCTGCGCCTTGTCGAGCCATGCCTGAATGTTCTCGCCAGCGGGGCAGGCGTGATTGCATGGAGGCTTGAGATCGACATAAACAGGGCGATGGCGCCGCAGCGCTCCGGCCAGGGCGTCGTGTTTCAAATCGGGTGCGGAAGTGAGATCGCGTTGTCGGGAGCGCATCCGGGGTCACCATGCGTAGCGGGGTTTGTTGTCCGGCGCCGTTGACCGGTCGCGAATGGCACGACCGGGTTCGGCGTTCATGGCTTTTTGAATACGACATTTAACTGGCGGCCGGTATCGTGGCAATCCGCTATGGAGCGCTGGACGGCGCCTGGAACGGTATTGCGGTTGCGGTCAGGAGTCGCCTCTTCGGCGCCCGCGCGATGCAGCATTGGTTGTAATTGTATCTAAAGTAAAATATTGAAAGATATTATAAATTATTGTTTTTATTATTTTTATTTCTCCATTCCAGCGGATGCGCAACGCGGCGGAAAGAGTCCAGGCTGTGTCTGAGGCTCAGCCACGGGTGGCGCAACGGCATGCGCGGTCCTGCGTAACGCATGATGTTCTTTGCCTGTTCGCGGCGCGCCCGTTTGTAGCAATGAATCGGGCAATTCGCGCAGGTGGGTTTTTCCTCCCCGTAGGGACACTTCGAAAGCCGCTGGCTGGCGTAGGCAAGAAATTCCTCGCAGTCGGGGCACGGCTGCTGCGTCGCCGACTCGTGATTTCCCGCGCAATAAATTTTTACCATTGCCTGCATCGTGCGGTACTCGCGCCGGATTCTGCCGAGCGTCTTCATGTGTTACAGGTCTCCGGTTTGGTCTTGCGCAGGGCCGATACCCTTGCCGCGCAATACTTGAATTCGGGAATCTTTCCGTAGGGATCCAGGGCAGGGTTGGTCAGCAGGTTTGCGGCTGCTTCGGCGTAACAGAAGGGCACGAAGATCATGCCGTCCGGAACCGCATCGTCGCAGCGAATAGCGATTTCGATTTCACCGCGGCGGGTTGCAAGACTTGCCTTCTCCCCGGCGGCGATTCCGGCCCGATCCAGTTCGCTTGCACACATAAATGCGGCTGCCTCGGGTTCGCGCTCGTCGAGAATTTCGGAGCGGCGGGTCATTGCACCGGTGTGCCAGTGTTCCAACTGGCGGCCGGTGCACAGAACCAGCGGATAGTCCTGGTCTGGAATTTCATCGGCCGGGGACGGTGTCGCTGGCACCAGGCGAGCGCGTCCCCCGGTTCGCGGAAACCCGTCGCCGAACACAACTTCATTGCCATTGTGGGTCGCGTTGTCGCAGGGATAGGTCACCGCGTTCTCCGTTTGCAGGCGTTCCCAGGTGATATGAGTCAGCGACGGCATCAGTCCCGCCATTTCCGCGAATACTTCTCGCGGCCCAGAGTAGTGCCAGTCAAGGCCGATGCGCCGGGCGATCTCCTGGATTATCCACCAGTCGGGTCTGGCATCGCCCGGTGGAGTCAGGGCCGGCCGGCCCATTTGCACCTGACGATTGGTATTGGTGACCGTGCCGGTTTTCTCGGGCCAGGCGCTGGCCGGCAGGATGACATCGGCATAACGCGCGGTTTCGGTCAGGAACAGGTCCTGTACGACGAGGTGTCCGAGGCGCGCCAATGCGGCCCGGGCATTAGTCAGATCGGGATCGGACATGGCCGGGTTTTCTCCGAGGATATACATGGCGCGGATATCCCCGGCGTGTATGGCGTGCATGATCTCCACGACCGTCAGCCCGCGTTCAGGGTTGAGTGATGTATTCCACGCCAGTTCGAACTGTTCTCGCACAGATGCCAGTTCGACGCCCTGGTAATCCGGGTACATCATGGGGATCAACCCGGCATCCGACGCGCCCTGGACATTGTTCTGTCCGCGCAACGGATGCAAACCTGTTCCGGGGCGGCCAATCTGGCCGGTCAAAGTTGCCAGCGCGATCAGACACCGGACATTGTCGGTTCCGTTGACGTGTTGCGAGATGCCCATGCCCCAGAAAATAATCGCCGCGTCGGCACCGGCGTAGACCCGCGCGATAGTTCTGAGAGTTGCGGCATCGATACCGCACAATGGCGCCATAGCTTCCGGGGTGAATGGTTCGAGGTGCGTCCTGAGAACCGCGAAGTCTTCGGTGTGGCGTGCGACATATTCGGCATTCCACAATTTCTCGGTGACAATGACATTCAGTAGAGCATTGAGCAGTGCCACATCGCTGCCCGGTTTGAACTGAAGCGTGTGGGTCGCGTGGCGACCCAAGGCTGTCCCGCGCGGATCCATCACGATAAGCGTGGCGCCGCGCCTGGCGGCCTGTTTGAAAAAGGTGGCGGCCACCGGGTGGTTTTCGGTCGGATTGGATCCGATCACGATAATTACATCTGACTGCTCGACCGCGGTAAACGGCGCTGTTACCGCGCCGGATCCGATGCCCTCGAGCAGCGCAGCGACCGATGAGGCATGACACAGGCGGGTACAGTGATCGACGTTATTGCTGCCAAGTCCGGCGCGCATGAGTTTCTGGAACAGGTAGGCCTCCTCGTTGGAACACTTGGCGGAGCCGAAACCGGCAACGGAGGTTGCGCCGGATTCGCGGCGGGTATCGGCGAGACCGCCCGCAGCAAGGTTCAGCGCCTCATCCCAGCTCGCTGCGCGAAAATGTGCCAGAAAGTTCGCAGGATCAATGTCTGCAGCGGCGCTTTTCGGCACGCCGTCACGGCGTATAAGCGGTCGCGTCAGGCGCTCTGTGTGGTGGATGTAATCGAGTCCGAATCTGCCTTTGATGCAGAGCCGGTTTCGATTGGCCGGTCCATTGCGTCCCCGCGCCGCGACAATGCGATCGCGAGCGGTCAGATAGGTCAACTGGCAGCCGACTCCGCAATACGGGCAGACACTGTGAGTCTCTTCAAGTTCTGAAGCGACGCCCGCGCCGGATTCGTCAACTAGCGCCGATTCGATCAATGCGCCTGTCGGGCAGGCCTGCACGCATTCTCCGCAACCGACACACGTGCTGTCGCCCATTGGGTCGTCGCAATCAAAAACTATTTTGCTGAGATGACCACGATGCGCCATGCCTATGACGTCGTTGACCTGGACCTCGCGGCAGGCGCGGACGCACAAATTGCAATGGATGCAGGCATCGAGAAATACCGCCATAGCCGGATGGCTGCGGTCGGTATGGCTGACGCTATCGGCAGGAAAACGGCTCGCCTAAACACCGAGTCGATCGGCCCACTGCCACAAGCGTGATTGAGGGTCATGGCAGGATTCGCGTTGCGGCTGATCGGCGAGCAGCAACTCCAGCATCATTGTTTGCGCTGCGCGCGCCCGCCCGGTCGCGGTCGATACCCGCATCCCGGTCTGAGCCTCGCGAACGCAGGACGCGGCGAGTGTGCGTTCGCTTTCGATTTCGACTACACATGCGCGGCAATTGCCGTCCGGGCGATAACCGGGTTGCGGGTTATGGCAAAGGTGCGGAATCTCGATGCCGTGGCGGTTTGCAGCCGACCAGATCGTCTCCCCCGGCCGGGCTTCGATTTCCCGCCCGTCCACCACCAGCGTAAAAAACTCGCTGCTCATGCCTCGAGTTCCTCCGGAAAATACCGTAACAACGAAAGCAACGGGTTGCCGGCGGCCTGGCCAAGGCCGCAGATCGAAGCAGAGGACATGGCCTGGGCCAGTTCGCGCAGCAGCCCGGTATCCCAGTTGGGGGTGCTCATCAATGTCGCGGCCTTGCGTGTGCCTACCCGGCACGGTGTGCACTGGCCACAACTTTCGTCTTCGAAAAAATGCATGAGATTGAGTGCAACTTCGCGCAGATCGTCCTGGTCGCCGAGCACAATCAGCGCGTGAGACCCGACGAAACAACCGTGCGCCTCCAGGGCACCGAATTCGAGTGGCAGGTCTGCCATGCTCGCCGGCAATATGCCGCCGGATGCGCCGCCGGGCAGATAGGCCCTGAAGCCGTGGCCGTCGGCCATGCCGCCGCAATGGTCTTCGATCAACTCGCGCGCACTGATGCCCGCGGGCGCCAGTTTCACCCCGGGTTCCTTGACCCGTCCCGACACCGAATAGCTGCGCAGGCCGGTGGCGCCACTGCGGCCATGGCCTGCATACCAGTCCGCACCTTTCTCGAGAATATCTCTGATCCAGTACAGGGTTTCGACATTGTTCACCAGCGTCGGATGGCCGTGAATGCCACATTGCGCGACATACGGCGGACGATGCCGTGGCAGGCCGCGTTTGCCCTCGATGGATTCGATCATCGCCGATTCCTCGCCGCAGATGTAAGCGCCGGCACCGCGTCGCAATTCGATCCTGTCAGCCAGCGGAATCGCCGCGGAACGCAATGCCGCAATCTCGGAGGAGAGTAACTGACGAATCGCCGGGTACTCGTCGCGCAGGTAGAAATAGACTTTTTCGGCATCTACCACCCAGCGCGCGATCAGCATGCCCTCCAGCACGGTATGCGGGTTGTTTTCGAGGTGGTGGCGGTCCTTGAATGTGCCGGGTTCGCCCTCGTCGGCGTTGACCGCCATCATGCGCGGACCCGGTTCGGCCCGAACCAATTGCCATTTCCGTCCGGGCGGAAAGCCTGCTCCGCCGAGTCCGCGCAGTCCGGCGTCGTTCAATGTGTTCATTACGAAATCGGCCGAAAGCGTGCCGGACACGCACTTCGACAACGTCGAATAGCCACCTTGCTGGCGGTATGAGTCGAGGTCAACGTAGGGCGGCACGACGGCAGCCGTCGAGCCGCATGCCACGGCTTCGGCCACCTTTTCGGTCGTGGCATGGTCAACATGGAACTGGCCAACCGCGACCGTCGGAGCATGTTGGCATCGGCCCATGCATGGCGCCCTGACGACCCGCACGCCGTCGCCACTGCTTTCATTCAGATCGCGCAGCAATTGCCGCGCACCGGCGATCTGGCACGACAGGCTGTCGCACACCCTCAGAGTCAAAGGCGGCGGTGCCGGTTCGTGCTCGTCCACGACATCGAAATGCGCATAGAAAGTGGCCACCTCGTAGACCTCGGTCTGGCTCAGCCCCACCAGTTCCGCCAGCGCGGCGAGTTGGGACGGGCGTAGACATCGGTCGTGGTCCTGAATTGCATGGAGATACTCGATCAGGAGATCGCGCCGGTAGGGCGGATCGCTGAGCAATTGCCGCAGCGCGTCGAGATCGCCCGGGTCCGCGCGGCGTCCGCGCGGACGCGCCCGGGCGCCGCCGTTGCCGGTATGCCGCGGTCGACGTTCCTGTGTTCCGTTTTCAGACATTGTATGTGGGCCGCCGGTTAGATCCGCCCCGCGCGGCGGCTGTCGGCGCGCGGGCTCTGTCCAGTGAGCATAGGACCAGTCGCGGGAACTCGGCAACCGCTACCGCGTCATGTTCCGGCATCGATGGGGAAAATTTGCCCGTTGACGCATCCAATTCACCGCGCAGCGGCATCTAATAGGCAAGACACAACTTTGTTGCGAAGGAGAACCGGAAAATGAGTGGAGAATGGGTGCCAATTTCGCTGTTTTTGTCGGTCGCGGTAATTGCAGTGGTGTTTCTTGTGCTGCGATTCCGTGGCAAGCGCGAATTGCAAAAAACGGTTCGCCTCGCGCTGGAAAAGAACCACGAACTCTCGCCGGCGTTGCTGGCCAGTCTCGATGAGCGCAAGCGCTCGCCGCAGGCGGATTTCCGACGTGGCCTTATTGGCGTTGCAATCGGTGCTTCGTTCGCGCTATTCGCCCTGATTCTCGGCGAGCAGGATGCCATCCGGCCAATGCTGGGAATATCGGCCTTTCCATTTCTGGTCGGAGCGGCATACTTGGGACTTTCCAGGTGGGGTGGAAGATCCGATCGCGAAGAACCTGAAACTCTCCACGGCGGAGTCGGGCAGTGACGAGGAACTCGTCGCCCGCGCGGTGTCGCTGCAGGATGGCGACGCGTTTGGTGAATTGGTGCGGCGCCACCAATCCCGGGTGCGCGGATGCCTGCGTCAATTGACCCGCGATTTTGCACTCGCCGACGACCTGGCTCAGGAGACCTTCGTCCGTGCGTGGGACAAGCTGTCCTCGTTTTCCGGGCAAGGCCGGTTCGTGTCGTGGTTGATGAAACTCGCCTACAATGAGTTTTTGCAGTCACGGCGCAAGGCCAAACGGTACAGCGCTGCGGTCGACAGGTTCGGCACCGAGCAGACTGCGGTGCATAATCAGGCAGGCAGCGCCGGCGTGGCCTTCAGTTCCGATCTCGAGGTCGTGCTTGCCGCGTTGTCGGAAGAGGAACGCAGCGTCATGGTAATGTCATTTGCGCTCGGGCTTAGTCATGCGGAGATCGGCGACGTCACGGGGATGCCGATTGGTACGGTAAAGTCGCATATTCACCGCGCGCGTCAGCGCATTCGCGAGAAATTTCCGGAGGAAAGTGGCGGCAAATGACCGGCATCCACAACCAGCGGGACGATGAGCGACTTCGCGGCTTGTTCCGCGAGGCCATGCCTCCGGTTGCGGATGACGGCTTTAGCGATCGTGTGCTTCGCCGCATTGGCCGGCGCAAGCGGATGCGCCGAGCGGTGCTCTACCTGGCCGCCGGCCTCGGATTGGCGATCGCGGCACGGCCGGCTACCGAGTTGCTGATGGCGGCGGGTGACTGGATGACCGCCTCGCTCGGGCAAAGCGTGGTGCTGGCCGCAGACCGGTTCGAACCGATGGTTGTTGTCGTGGTGCTTGGACTTCTCAGCCCATTCCTTGTAAGCCTGCTGGAGGACTAGGAGAATAGGCGCCGGGCCTGCATTCGCAAGGGCCGTTGTGACGTCTCGTCAATCTGGAGTCAGTGATGCCTGATAAGGGGAAAAAAGGCAAAAAGCCGCGCAAGGAAAAGGACAAGCGCAAGGGCGACAAAAAGCACAAGCTAGGCAAGGGCAGCGCAAAAGTGTCCGGATCCGCGGCGAAAGACAATTCGGCCGAGCGCGGAAAGACCAGGGAAAAAGGGGACGGCGGTAAGCGAAAAACCGATGCCGCAGCGATTGCGCGTGCGATTATCGATCCGGGTCAACGAGTGCGGATGATTGCGGAGGCGGCCTATTACCGGTCTCTTGCACGTGGCCACGATTCAGGTAGCCCGGAGCAGGACTGGGCGGAGGCGGAACGCGAAATCGAGCAACAGTATCCTTCGCAGGACGCGTCCGCCGGCTAATCGGGTGACTGCGCAACCACCGCCTGGCGCTCACGTCTGCCAGGTGTGCGGAATCGACTGGCCGACCGCAATTGTCAGGGGCATATTCCCTTCAGCACCAGGTGCTGATAGCTAACCAGGCCCTGTATCTCGCCACGCGAAATCACCGGCGCCGCCGAAATGCCAAACCGACCGAAAAACCGGGCACAGTAACGTATGTCCATTTCGGGGCGTATGAACAACACCGGCTTGGACATGATCTCGTAGACATTGACACGGTCCGCTGAGCGGTTCTGGGCCAGTACGCGGGTGGCAATGTCCGATGGCACGACTATGCCGTACTCGTCGTGCTTGGTACGACGATTGATGATCAGATGATGGGCGGAATTTTGCCGCATCAATTCGACCGCTTCCGTTACGGTGGTCATGCCGTCGACCATGACGAAATCCTGCTCCATGACTTCCTGGGCCTGGATTCTTTTTGTGTCGTTCATATCTGCTCTTCCTCCTCCAGTGCCGGCGCGATTTTTTCGACCTGATGCGCAACTCCGACCGCATCTTCGACGTCGATCTGAAACGCGATTCCGGTGCCGGGTGAGGTGTCGAACTCACCGGCAATACTTATGGTCTCCAGGATCGGTCGCGCCCGATGTTCCTCTACCAGGAGCAGGACGACATCCCGCTGCGTTTCGAGGGTCAGGCCGAGGAAGGTCTTTTTCTCGTCGATGCCTTGTCCCCGTGCATTTGTGATAACCGTACACCCAGTCGCGCCGGCTTTTCGCGCCGCCTCGGTGATCGCCTCCGTCTTGGTGTCATTGACGAATGCAATGACGAGTTTGAATCTCATTTGCTGTCTCCTTTTCAGCTATGCGCTGTTGTGCTCTGGCGGTTGTCTTGGTTTGTCTCTGGATCGAGGTTGTTTTTACGGTACTCGGTGATTTGCGCGTAGGTCATGACTGCCATGATCGGAAACAGGCTGGCAAATGCGATCAGCCCGAAACCGTCGATCAGCGGATTGCGGCCCGGAATTGCCTCCGCGAGGCCGAGTCCGAGCGCCGCGACGATAGGAACCGTGACGGTTGAGGTCGTAACGCCACCGGAATCATAGGCAAGCGGAATGATATTGCGTGGTGCGAACATCGTCTGAATCGTGACCACGAAATAGCCACAGATAATGAACCAGTGGATCGGGGCGCCGATGATGATGCGGAGCACGCCCAGCGTCAGGCCGACGGCTACCCCGATGGCGACCGCGATTCGCAGTCCCCAGGTGCTTACGCTGCCGGCAGAGAGTTCACTCGCCTTGATTGCGACTGCTATCAGCGCGGGTTCGGCGATGGTCGTGCTGAAGCCGATTGCAAACGCGAATGCATAAATCCAGCCGAAATCGCGCCAATCGACAACAGCCGAAGTGCCCAGTATTTCGGGCGAGGTCAGTTGCGAAGCCATTAGCCGGCCGATCGGGAACAGCGCCTGTTCCAGTCCGATCAGAAACAGCGACAGCCCGATCAGCACATAGCCAAAGCCGATGGCAATGGCGCGCGGATTCGGCAGCGCCCGCCGCAGAATGACGAACTGGAAGACCAGCAGAATGGTCGCGATCGGCAATACATCCCGAATGGTGCCGAGCAGGACCTGGATCGCTTCGCCGAAACTGTCCATCTAGACGAGTATTCCGTAGATCATGACGAAGATCATTGGAGTCAGAGAGGCAAACGCGATCAGTCCGAATCCGTCCACTACCGGATTCCTGCCCTTGATCGAAGAAGCCAGCCCGACTCCCAGTGCTGTAACGAGGGGTACCGTGATCGTCGAGGTCGTGACCCCGCCGGAGTCGTAGGCAATTCCGATAATCTCGCGCGGCGCGAAAGCCGTGACGATCATAACGATCACGTAGCCACCGGCGATCAGGTAGTTGATCGGCCAGCCCTTCAGTATGCGCCAGACTCCGATGACCAGCGAGCATCCGACGGCGAGGGCGACTGTAAGGCGCAGGCCGAGTGCGTAGCCTTCCATCGCGTCATTGTCGGCGCCAATGACACCTGCCTCGGCGGCAACCTGTGAGGCTTCCTCGGCAATGGCGATCAGTGCCGGCTCGGCTGCGGTCGTACCGAAACCCAGGGCAAAGGCAAAGACTATCAGCCAGACCAGCGATCCCTTGCGCGCAAGAGAGTGCGCCATCGACTCGCCAATCGGAAACAAGCCCAGTTCGAGGCCGCGGATAAAAAACGTCAGTCCGAGTATTACCAGCAGCAGTCCGCCTATCATCTGTCCCAGTTGCGGCAATGGCTGGCGCAAAACGACGAGCTGAAAGAACGCTATGACCAGGATGATGGGCAACAGATCCCGACCGCTCTCGGACAGTCGCCCGAGCACTCTGTGCAACCAACTCATGCCGGGCGTGATCTCCGCATTCTCGTATTCCGAACCGTATATTATGGCTTGACCCCGCACCGCAATGATAGAAAACCCGCGAACCTCGCGGCAATGCGTAAAATACGTAGCGGGCTGACCGGGCGGCCTGCTCGTTGCGCGAAATCGGGCGCCGGCTCGACGCTCCGGCATTCAAAGGAAAGGAAACGGTAATTCATTATGGCAGTTCAGCACCTGCTGGCCGCATTCGACGGCTGGCGCGAACAACGCAAACCCCTGGTACTGGCGACGATCGTCGAGACCCTGGGTTCGACCTATAGCAAGGCCGGGACCCACATGCTGATCGAGCCGGGTGGCGATTTCGAGGGCCTCGTGAGCGGCGGTTGTCTCGAAGGCGACCTTGTAGAGCATGCGCGAGACGTACTGGGAAACGGGCGGCCAAAGCTGGTGGTCTATGACATGCGCGACGAAGAAGCGGACCAGGTCTGGGGGCTCGGGCTTGGCTGCAACGGTGCGGTGCGAATATTTCTCCAGGCTCTCGATCCTGTGTCCGGCTATGAGCCGTTCATGGCAATGAGCCGGCTGATGTGCGACGCCGGGCGCGGCGCCTACGCGCTTGTAATTGCTGAAAATGGCGCCCCGCCTGCGGTCCCGGAGTGGATGGTCGCTGGAACCGCTGGGGTGCTCTCCGGGTCCGGTAGCGGCGGCTTTCTGCGCGACTACTGCGACGCGGCGGCCAATGCCGGCAGGGTCGATAACCTGCAGCTTGACGGTACGGAACTCGAGATCTTCGCGGCCCCGGTGCCCGTGATACCCAGGGTATTGCTGCTGGGCGCCGGTCCGGACGTGATTCCGCTCGCACGCATGGGGGAAATGCTGGGATGGCGTGTCACCGTGGCGGATCATCGCCCGGCTTATGTGGAGCGTCTGCGTCAGGTTGTTTCCGCAGAGATTCGCGCGACTTCGGCAGAAGGTCTGAGCGAAGCGCTCAATCTCGATAATTTCGACGCATGTGTCGTCATGAGTCACCACTACCTCACCGATCTCGAATACCTGCGCTGCCTGGCACCCAGCCGCGTTCCGTATATCGGGATGCTGGGTCCGGAAAAACGCAGGAACCGTTTGTTCGACGACCTCGGCGAAGCGCACCGGAAGCTGCAGGGCAGGGCATACGGACCGGTCGGCCTCGATATCGGGGCCGATGATGCCGACAGCATCGCTCTGTCTATTGCCGCACAAATACAGGCCGTGCTGAAGGATGCCGGCGGCGGACATCTTTGCTGAGAGCCGGTGTTGCGCTCATGCAGAGCGGGGCGTGCATGCCGGGCAATGGACGAAATCGGGTTTTACATCATAATGGTGCGATTGCAATGGTCTGTTTAGGATGACGATGTTTCCGCGAATTGCAGCGGTTGTGCTCTGTTTTATGTGCGCGAATGCGTTGGCGCAGGACTGTACCTTCGATTCTCCGGATCTCCTGCTGCGGCCGGGCGAGCCCGGGCAGCCGACCGAGGTGCTGATACGCGTCTACGTGGTCGATATCACGAAAATTCTCGATGTCGAACAGAGTTTCGTGACCGATGTGTATTTCCGGGCGGAATGGACCGACCCGAGACTGGTCCACGATGGGCCGTTACCCTGTCAGGCCCGGCCTGACCAGGTCTGGACGCCCCAGGTCCAGTCGTTGAACCGGCGGACGTTGGACAGTGCGAGTCCGCCGCAAATCCGGGTCGCTCCGGACGGCAGCGTGTTTTTTGTCGTGCGCCGCTTCGGCGAGTTTTCGTACGAGGCCGATCTCGGCGATTTCCCGTTTGACGAGCAGACGTTGTCGTTCGTGATTGTTTCCGCTCACGAGCCGCAGGAAGTAGTTCTGCGCTCGGATGAGGCCGCGGTGGGGATGGCCGAGCGGCTGTCTGTCGTCAACTGGAATCTGAATTTTCGCGAGGCGCGCAGCGGCGCGCTCTATGTAGCGCCTCGCGATCGCACGGTTGCCCGACTCGACATCGAGTTCAGTGCGAAAAGGCTGACCGGCTACTATGTGTGGAAGCTGATCGTCCCGCTGGTGCTGGTCGTGATGATGTCGTGGTCGGTATTCTGGATCGCCCCGGTCCACGTCGCGCCGCGGCTCGGTCTCGCCGCGACCTCGATGCTGACACTGATCGCATACCGCTTCGCTCTGGCGTCGATACTGCCGCCGATCGCGTACATGACACGAATGGACCTGTTCCTGGTATTCGCCTCGGTACTCGTCTTTGGCGCACTCGCCGTTGCGGTCGCTGTGACCTATGTAGCGGACAAGGGCAGGGATGGACTGGCGCTGCGGATCAATGAAGTAGCTCGCTGGTTTTCGCCGCTGATGTTCGCCGCGGTTATCGTTTTCGCATTCTGGTTTTGACGGCGGCGGCGGCAGCAGCGAACGAGGTCTGGGCGGTCATTTTGGCTGCCGGTGCGTCCACTCGCTTTGGCACTCCGAAACAACTCTTCCGCTGGCGCGGGCGGACGTTGCTGCAACATGCACTGGCTCATGCGCGGCAGACTGTTTCCGATCGCGTCGTGATTGTAACGGGTGCGTATGCGAATCAGCTGGATGTTGTGCTCGGCCCCGACCGCGCGGTGTGCGTCTATAACGCAGGTTGGCGCGACGGCATGGGGTCATCGATACGGGCCGGAATTGCGGCTTTGCCGGGCGATTGCCCGGCGGCACTGGTGATGCCCTGCGATCAGCCGCTGGTAGATGGCAGGGATCTTGCGGCGTTGGTCGGACATTGGCGTAAGCGGCCGCTGCGCGCGGTTGCCAGCGGGTATGCCGGTATATTCGGAATCCCGGCGGTACTGCCGGCGCGGTTGTTTCCGGCGCTTGGCGAACTGCACGGAGACCGCGGCGCCCGGGAGGTGCTGCGCCGCGAGGGCCACCGGTTGGACGTGCTCGAGCTGCCGGCCGGTCATCTGGATGTCGATGATCGATTTGCTGCATCGCGGCTCGACGATGAGGATGCCGGGACACAAGCGGATCGCTGAAAGCGGCCGCGGGAAAAAGAGTCACAGACACGCGTAATGCGGCGCGCGGATCGAAGCCGCGGCAGAGACATAGACGGAGGGCAACCATGCATGGCCTGATGATGAACACACCATTGACTATTACTTCGATCATGCGTCACGTCGAGCGCAATTCGCCTGAGGGTGAGATCGTTTCGGTCACCGCCGATCAGCCTTTGCATCGGCTGACTTACCGTCAGGCCTTTGCCCGCGCCCGAAAACTCGCGAATGCGCTTAATCGGCTCGGTATCGCATCTTCCGAACGGGTCGCAACGCTGGCATGGAATGATTACAGGCACTTCGAGCTTTATTATGCGATTTCCTGCGCCGGGTTGGTTTTGCACACGATAAATCCGCGGCTTTTTGCCGAACAGATCGAATATATCGTCAATCATGCCGAGGACCGGTACATCTTTACCGACGTGATGTTCGTGCCGCTGCTGGAGAAGCTCGCGCCGCAGCTGCCCGGCGTAGAGGGCTATGTGGTCATGACCGATGCGGCGCACATGCCGCAATCCACGCTGCCCAATTTGCTGTGTTACGAGACGCTGCTCGAGGCCGAGTCAGAGGATTTTGAATGGCCCGAGCTTGACGAGAATACAGCGAGTGCGTTGTGTTACACGTCCGGCACGACCGGCAACCCGAAAGGCGTATTGTATTCGCACCGGGCAACCGTGCTGCATACCTACGCGTCAGCGCTTCCGGATGTGATGAATCTCAGGGCCGGCGATGTCGTATTGCCGGTTGTGCCACTGTTTCATGCGAACGGCTGGGGCACGACGTATACGGTGCCAATGGTTGGCGCGAAACTGGTATTTCCGGGACCGAAGCTGGGTGACGGCGAAACCCTGCATCGCCTGATGGAATCGGAAGGGGTCACCGCCGCACTCGGCGTTCCGACGGTCTGGCTGGCCTTGCTGCAGTACCTGCGCGACAGCGGTGTGACATTGACGACGCTTCAACGCACCATCGTCGGCGGCTCTGCCTGCCCGCTGGCGATAATGGATGAGTTTCGCGAAAAACACGGTGTGGAGACCCACCATGCATGGGGCATGACCGAGATGAGTCCGCTGGGTACGTTTAATTCGTTGTTGCCCGGAATGGAAACCCTGGATCATCAGGCGTTGCAGGCCGTACGTGCGAAACAGGGCCGCGCGGTGTACGGCGTGGAAATGAAGATCGTCGATGACGAGGGCAACGAATTGCCCTGGGACGGCGAGCGCTTCGGGACGCTCAAGGTGCGCGGACCGTGGATTGCCAGCGATTACTATCGCACAGGTGAAAAAGGCAGCGCCCTGGATAGCAAGGGCTGGTTCAATACCGGAGACGTTGCCACGATCGACGCCAGCGGTTACATGCAGATCACCGACCGAACCAAGGACGTTATCAAGTCCGGCGGCGAATGGATCAGTTCGATCGATCTCGAAAATGCAGCGGTCGCCCACCCCGGTGTACTGGAAGCCGCAGTGATCGGAGTCGCTCATGCGAAATGGGCCGAGCGGCCACTGATGATTGTCGTGCCGGGGGAGGGCGGCAACCTGGACAAAGAGACACTGCTCGAATTTCTTGCGGCGCATGTCGCGAAATGGTGGTTGCCGGACGACATCGTATTCGTTGACGAAATTCCGCATACCGCGACGGGTAAAATCAGCAAGGTGGGTTTGCGTGAGCGATTTGGCGACTACCGGCTCCCCACCGATACTGAGGACTGAATGTAGTCGCGTCGCCGATCGAATCTTTCGGGCATTCTGCCGGCGCCAATTTTTTGAAAAACCAGGAAGGGACTTTTCGTGTACAACTTTAGTGAGTTCTATATTGGGGGTGAGTGGGTCGAGCCCGCACAACCCAGGAGTCTGGCAGTCACGGATCCGGCCAGCGAACAGCAAATCGGAACGATCTCGCTCGGTACCGCGGCCGATGTCGATCGCGCGGTCGCTGCGGCGCGCGCGGCATTCCCGGCATTTTCGGTGAGCAGCCGCGATGAGCGTATTGATTTGCTCGACCGGATTACCGATGCGTACAAGAAGCGTTATGCCGACGTTGCGGCGGCGATCAGTGCCGAGATGGGGGCGCCGATTGCGCTGGCCACGAACGCCCAGGCGGCAATGGGGATTGCCCATTTCAAGGTCGCACGGAATATTCTGCGGAAGTTTGCATTCGAGGAAGAATTGGGGGGCACCCGGATAGTTCGCGAGCCGGTTGGTGTATGTGGCCTGATAACGCCGTGGAACTGGCCGATCAATCAAATCGCATGCAAAGTTGCACCGGCTCTGGCGGCCGGCTGCACGATGGTATTGAAGCCGAGCGAAATTGCACCGCTCGACGCTGCCATTCTGGCTGAGATCCTGGATGAGGCGGGAGTACCGCCGGGGGTGTTCAACCTGGTAAACGGTGACGGCCCGACTGTCGGTGCCGCAATTGCCGCGCACCCTGATATCGACATGGTCTCATTTACCGGGTCGACCCGGGCGGGACGTGAAGTCAGCGTCGCGGCCGCGGCAACGCTGAAGAGGGTTGCCCTTGAGCTTGGCGGCAAATCGGCCAACATCATTCTCGACGACGCGGATATTGAACGCGCGGTAAAGCATGGCGCGCGGGCCTGTTTCGAGAACACCGGCCAGTCATGCAATGCACCGACGCGCATGCTGGTGCCGCAGGCGCTGCTGGGTGCTGTTGAGCAGATCGCCGGCGAAGTAGCGCGAAAAGTCGTCGTCGGAGACCCGCGCAAGGAAGGTACGCATATGGGCCCGGTTGTAAGCGGGCAGCAATGGGAGAAGATCCAGACGCTGATAGAGGCGGGCATTGCCGAGGGCGCAAAACTGGTGGCCGGCGGACCCGGCAAGCCGGACGGGATCGATACCGGTTTCTTCGTAAAACCCACAGTGTTCTCCCGGGTTCGCAATGACATGAGGATTGCCAGGGAAGAAATCTTCGGTCCGGTGCTCAGCATTATTCCTTATGCGGACGAAGACGAAGCTGTCACGATCGCCAACGATACGCCGTACGGTCTGTCCGGTTACGTGTCGTCCTCGGACATCGAGCGGGCACGCCGGATTGCGGCGCGTCTGCGTACCGGCATGGTCCATCTCAACGGTACCGGAGTCGATATCGAAGCACCGTTCGGCGGCTACAAACAGTCGGGTAACGGGCGCGAGTGGGGAGTTCAGGGGTTCGAGGAGTATCTCGAAACGAAAGCCGTGATGGGCTGGAGTGAATGACAATGCGAGGGCCTGAGTTGTGAAGATTGAAACCCGACGGTTGCAATACCACGACGGAGATGTCGTATTGGAAGGCATGGTCGCCTGGGATGGCGATGCCCGCGGTCCTTTGCCTGGTGTGATGATTGCGCACGCCTGGGGTGGCGAGGGTGACTTTGAGAATGGAAAGGCGCGGGCTTTGGCCGAACTGGGCTATGTCGGTTTCGCGCTCGATATGTACGGCAAGGGCCGGCGTGGCGGAAACCCCGACGAGAATGCGGCATTGATGCAGCCATTCGTCGAGAACCGGTCGTTGTTGCAGGCACGTATCGGCGCTGCACTGGCGGCATGTCGTGCATTGCCCGAGGTCGATGCTGCGCGGATGGCGGCAATCGGGTTCTGTTTCGGTGGAATGTGCGTTCTCGATCTCGCCCGAAGCGGCGCGGACCTGCGCGCCGTCGTCAGTTTTCACGGCCTGCTTGGCGCCCCTGGAAACACCCGCGACGTGCAGATCCCGGCCAGGGTCCTGGTATTGCATGGACACGACGATCCGATGGTGCCGGTTGACCAGGTCGTGGCCCTGCAAACGGAACTCAGCGAGGCAGGGGCCGACTGGCAGGTTCATGTCTACGGCAATACCATGCACGCATTTACCAATCCTGCGGCCGCCGATCCGGATTTTGGAACGGTGTACAGCGCGGTTGCCGATCGCAGGTCATGGCGCGCAATGAGTGATTTTCTCGAGGACTCGCTGGCGTAGCGAATTGTCACCGCATGCCGTTTGCGTCCAGGATGATCGTCTTGGCAAGCCGAAAATGAAGTCTGAGGGTGGATATGAGCAGTAACCAGGATTTGCAAAAACGCCGTGATGCGGCGCTGGCGCGCGGACAGACCAACCTGCTTCCGGTTTTTGTCGAGAAGGCCGAAAACGCAGAGTTGTGGGACGTGGCCGGGCGTCGCTACATCGATTTCGCCGGCGGTATTGCGGTGCTGAACACCGGGCATGTGCACCCCCGGGTTCGGGCGGCGGTCGAACGCCAACTCGGCAAGTTTTCTCATACCTGTTTCATGGTGACACCGTATGAGTCGGGTGTGGCACTTGCCGAGAAGCTCAATGCAATCGTTCCGATTTCCGGGCCGACGCGCAGCATGTTTGTTACGACCGGGGCGGAGGCGGTGGAAAACGCGGTGAAAATCGCACGGAGCTTCACGGGTCGATCCGGGGTCATCGCATTTAGCGGCGGATTCCATGGACGGACGATGATGTGCATGGGGCTGACCGGGAAAGTGATGCCTTACAAGAGCAGTTTCGGGCCGATGCCGGGCGAGATTTATCACGCGCCCTACCCAATGGCCTACCAGGGTGTCACCGAAAAACAAGCGCTCGGCGGCATAGCCAGTCTGTTCAAAGTCGACATCGATCCGCAGCGGGTCGCCGCAATGATTGTTGAGCCGGTGCTGGGCGAGGGCGGTTACTACGTGGCACCGCCCGCATTCCTGCGTGGGCTGCGCGACATCTGTGACAAACACGGCATCGTATTGATCGCGGACGAAATCCAGAGCGGGTTTGCCCGCACCGGGAGGATGTTCGCGATCGAGCATGCCGGCGTCGAGCCCGACCTGATAACGATGGCAAAGAGTCTCGCGGGCGGTTTTCCGCTAGCGGCGGTAACCGGGCGCCAGGAGATCATGGATGCCCCGGAGCCGGGAGGACTTGGCGGAACCTACGCTGCGTCGCCGTTGGCAACCGAAGCCGCGCTCGCGGTACTCGACGTCATTGAAGAGGAAGGCCTGACCGGGCGCGCAGACGCGATTGGAGAGATCCTGCGTGACGGTCTTGAAGCGTTGTCTGGCGAACTCGAGTGTGTGGGCGATATCCGCGGGCTGGGCGCGATGCTGGCGTGCGAACTGGTGACAGATAAATCCACCCGTGAACCGGACCCCGAGCTCACTGCGGCCGTGATGCGCGAAGCAGCGCAGCGTGGTCTCGTGCTGGTCACTTGCGGTATGTACGGCAACGTAATACGGATCATGGTGCCGCTGACGGCGAGCGATGCGATAGTGCGTGAGGGTCTCGATATTCTCGTCGAGTGTTTGCGCGATCTCAGCGCGCGCCGGGCCGTTGCCTGAGCGCCGAATTCTCCCTACAGGCCGCCCATGCAGAGATACTTGATCTCGATATAGTCATCGATGCCATAGCGTGAACCCTCCCTGCCGATCCCGGATTCCTTTACTCCGCCGAATGGCGCAACTTCGGTGGAAATAATGCCCTCGTTAATGCCGACGATGCCATATTCCAGTGCTTCGGCTACCCGCCACACGCGGCCGATGTCGCGAGCATAGAAGTACGCGGCGAGGCCATACGGAGTGTCATTGGCAATTCGTATCGCCGACGCTTCGTCGCTGAACCTGAAAAGCGGCGCGACCGGCCCAAAAATTTCCTCCTGCGCGATCGGCATCTCGGGTGTTACGTCACCCAACACGGTAGGCGCGTAATAGTTAGGGCCGGCGTCATGGCGTCGGCCGCCGGTCAGTATGCGAGCGCCATGGGTGGCGGCATCGTTAACGAGACCCTCTACTTTCGCCACTGCAGCGGCATTGATGAGCGGCCCTATCACGACGCCCTGCTGGTCGCCGCTCCCCACCGTCATTGACTCGACCCGGCGCGCAAGTTCAGCGGCAAATTCGGCGTAGACGCCGTCCTGTACCAGTAAGCGGTTCGCGCAGACACAGGTTTGCCCGGCATTGCGGTATTTCGATGCAATTGCGCCGTCCACGGCCGCATCAATATCGGCGTCATCGAACACGATAAAGGGCGCATTGCCGCCGAGTTCGAGGGAGACTTTCTTTACCGTTCCGGCGCATTGCCGCATCAGGATTTTGCCAACAGCGGTCGAACCGGTAAACGAGAGTTTTCGGACCAGCGGGCTGCTGCACAGTTCTTCACCGCTGGCAGCCGCATGCGCAGTAGGGACGATATTAATCACACCGGGCGGTATCTTCGCGCGCGCCGCGAGCTCTGCCAGCGCAAGCGCGCACAACGGTGTGTCTTCAGCCGGCTTGACTACTGCGGTGCAGCCGGCCGCGAGGGCGGGAGCAATCTTGCGTGTAATCATCGCAACCGGAAAATTCCATGGTGTAATCGCCGCGACGACACCAATCGGCTGTTTCAGGGTCAGTATTCTGCGGTCCGCCGCGGGTCCCGGGATCACATCGCCGTAAATCCGTTTGCCCTCTTCGGCAAACCACTCCACGAAAGCTGCCCCGTATGCGACCTCACCGCGTGCCTCGGCGAGAGGTTTGCCCTGTTCGGCTGTCATCAACCGGGCGAGGTCTTCCTGGTGTTCGAGAATCAACCGGTGCCAGCGCTGCAGGCAGGCGGCTCTGTCACTGGCGGTCCTGGCGCGCCATTCCGGCAGTGCCCGCGCAGCTGCGGCAATCGCGGCCCGGGTCTCACTGCGGCCGCAATTCGCCACGCTGGCAACAGCAGCCCCGGTGGCCGGGTTGGCAACGGCGAACACGGCGCCATCGTCGGCATCCGTCCATTCGCCGTCAATGAAAGCCTGAGTCTTCAGCAGTGTGATGTCGGACAGTTCTGGCATGTTCGCTCCGGGAGTCGGCTGGTTTCAGTTTGGTTTTTTTGCTGGTTAGCCGCGAGTTTACACCCGCGGTAAACCATTGGCGCCTGATTGCCGCGGGCGCTGCAGCGAGGTAGACATTCACCCGGAACCGCGGTGATGACCTGACCCCGTCGCTTGCCGCACAATAGCCGCGGAGTTGACGGAGAACGCGATGGGAATTGTCGAGCGCATTCGTGCGATCGTGGGTGAGCGCGGCGTCCTCGATGGCCGCGAGGCGGCGTTGCGCAAGGCCGGTATCTGGCGCGACGATTCAATCAAGGCGCGCGCGATCATCCGCCCACGCACCACAGACGAGCTATCGGCCGTGCTGGAGTGCTGCCACGCAGCGGGACAGGCTGTCGTCATCCACGGTGGACTCACCGGGCTGGTTCGCGGTGCCGACAGCACTGCCTCCGACATCGTATTGTCGTTGGAACGCATGCGCGACATCGAAGCCATGGATCCCATTGGCAGGACCGTCACGGTACAGGCGGGTGTTCCGCTGCAACAGGTGCAGGAAGCCGCTGAAGCTCACGGCTTGATGTTTCCGCTTGATCTGGGTGCGCGCGGCTCGGCGCAGATCGGTGGCAATATCGCGACCAATGCCGGCGGCAACCGGGTCATCCGCTTTGGCATGGTCAGGGATATGGTGCTCGGCCTTGAGGTCGTCCTTGCCGACGGCACGGTGATTTCGGCGCTGAACCAGATGCTGAAGAACAACGCAGGATACGATCTGAAGCAGCTTTTCATAGGTACCGAGGGAACGCTGGGTGTGATTACCCGAGCGGTACTCAGGTTGCGTGAGGCGCCGCGCAGCCGTTCCACTGCGCTTGTGGGGATCAACGAATTCGACGCGGCAGTGCAGTTCCTGCGGCTTGCTGATTCCGGGCTCGGTGGCATGCTGTCGGCATTCGAAGTCATGTGGCGCGATTTCTATTCGCTGGTAACGGCCGCGACGCGGGGTAAGCCCCCCGTGGATGACGGTTTCGGTCTGTACGTATTGCTGGAAGCTCTGGGCGGGGATCCGGCGGGTGACGAGTCCCGGTTCGAAAACATATTGTCCGCGGCCATCGAGCGAGGCCTGATCGGCGACGCGGTTGTCGCAAAATCGGACGCGCAACGCACTGCATTGTGGGCGCTGCGCGACGATGTAGAACAGGTTTTTCAATATTCGCCGATGCAGATTTTTGACGTCAGTCTGCCGCTCACGACAATACCCGGATACCTTGATCTGTTGCGCCAGTCTCTCGAAGCGCAATGGCCACAAAACCGCCTGTTCGTTTTCGGCCACCTGGGTGACGGCAATCTTCATCTCGCCATTTCGACCGCAGACCCGGATCCTGCGGCGCAGCGGCAGCTCGAGGAAATCGTTTACCGACCGCTGGGAGAGCTGGGTGGCTCGGTGTCAGCCGAACACGGTATCGGTATGGACAAGAAACCGTACCTGCGCCTGTGCCGCTCGGAAACGGAAATCTCGCTAATGAAGGGTCTCAAGGCGGCGCTGGATCCGGCCGCGATATTGAACCCGGGCAAGGTGGTAGATCCGGCGTAAGGTCACGGCTAGTCGCCGTCGCCGTCGTTTTCGACCTCAAAATAGTAGACGCCGACCCCGGCGCGATGAAGCATGTTGCAGTGCGGATAGTCCGTGTCGGCTTCATGTCCGGCAAGCCACTCGTCCAGCATGTCGGTGCTGTAGCGGCCCTGGCGCACGGCGAGCTCGCGGAACTGGCTGACATCGCGTGCGAGCAACCGGTCCGTCCACACGAATCGCTGCATCCAGCGCTGGTCTTTGTCCGGTTGCTCCATGTTGTGCAACAGCGTTCGAGACAGATCGGTCATCGAGCGGGTCACGACATGAGCGAAATGGCGGCCCGGCTGCGAGATTGTGAAGCAATCCGTGAGAACCCTGAGTCTGCCGTCTTCAGTGCGTTCGACGCAGCCCCATTCCTCGAGGTCGGTCAACAACTGTTCAGTCGCGGCACCGCCGCCGACGCGCTGTGCGAGCGCGTCGAAACTCGGTGCCTCGCCTTCGATCGGCAACTCACGCGGCTTCTTGTCGAGGTCTGTGTAATCCTGGTCGTGATGCCAGAAATGGAGAATTGTCGACAGCGGGGAAAACAGGCTGTGATCATCTCCCGGCTTTTTGTCGACGATCATTGCGGCGGCAATGTCTTCGGTAGTGAGGCCGGTTAGCGCGGCTACACGCTCGGGATCGTCTGCCGGCGACTCGAGGCCGAGGCTTCTGGCGCCGCCCGCGGCAAATGCGCGTCTGGCAATTACCGTGAATTCGCCATAGCCGACACCGAGGCGCAACAAAATGCGTCCGAACAAGGTCAGAAATCGTTCGAGGCCCGCGAGCAGTTCCTGACGGAAATGCTCGGATTTGCTCCCTGGGTCTCCGCTCACAAGGATCCTTCCACAACCATTATGTAATGTTGGCCAACCCTATCATGCTCGGGCGGTAGCGCGAAGCGTAAGGTTGCAGAGCTGTGACGCACTTCAGGTTTTTTGCGCTTACGGGATTGTGGAGGGGAGTTCTGCGGGGCTAAAACGCCGGCTCTCCCGGTGAATGATGTACAGGCCGGAGGATACGATGATGGCAGCCCCCGCCAGAGTTGTCGCATCGGGCACTTCGTTCCAAACCAGGTATCCGGCCGCTATTGCGCCGATGAGGCAAACATACTCGAACGGTGCGAGCAGTGCCGGGGGCGCCAGCGCCAGAGCCCGGTTCATCGTCAGGTAGGCAAGTGCGCCAAAGGCGCCGCACAGAATGAAGGGCATCCAGTCCAACGCGGGGGGACTCCGCCATTCGCCGGCGATCAGCAAGCCCCCGAGCAGAGTGGGCAGCATGAATGGGTACAGCGCCAGGCTCGCGGCAGTCTCGGTACGGCTGAATATACGGGCCGTCAGTACCAGGAATGCATAGCAGGTCGTCGCCCCGAGTGCTGCCAGCGCAGCGGGATCGAACAGGTCCGCGCTCGGGCGGAGAACGA
>PKUM01000029.1 GCA_002868855.1 Chromatiales bacterium
AGCTTCGCCCGCACCCGGAAATAGAACGTCGCGGCGCCCTGCGGGTCGAGATCCCATAAGAGCGTCCGCAACCCGCTGGCCGCGGCGAGATAGGCCAGATTGACCGAGGTGGCGGTTTTGCCGACGCCGCCTTTGATGTTGTAGAGCGCGAGCGTTTTCATTCGTCCTCACTCGAGAATAGCCGGCGGATAAGTCGCCGGTTGGCGCGGCTGGCGAACTGCCGGAACCGGCGCGCAAATTTTTGCCGTGCGCGCTCCTGGCCGATCTGGAGACGATCTTCGAGACGCCCCATTGCCAGGAAGGTCTCGACCGGTGTCGCCCCGGCTTTCGCCATTTCCGTTGCGAATGACTGCAGCGTGTCCTGCTGCACCTCGCAGTCGTTGAAATCACCGAGATTGTCCTGCAGTTTTTTTAGGTCCCGCAGCAGCCCTGCGATCGCGTCCGGGTCGTAGAGTCCCGCGAACAGATCAAGCAGATATCGGAGTGTTTTGCACTGCAGACGAAGAGCATGCAACGCCTCCGCCGGCGTGTCGTCATGAATCGCGCTGCCACGTTTTAGCACGCGCCGGGCGATCCTCGCGATACGCTCGGAGGCGACAGCGCCGAGCGGGCGTGAAGCGTTTGGTGCGGTCTCCGGCGATTCGCTCGGCTGGCTCAGAAATGCGTCCCAATCGGCCAGCAATCGGGCATAGCGCTCGGAGGCGAGGACTTTGCCAAGAGTCCGGTAGGCACTGCGCTGGCGTTTTGTCAGGAAGACCTCGAGCGGATCGAGGTCGCGCCGCGTCTTCTCGGGCAATGTGGCGCGATAGTCGGGGAGTTTTAGCAGGAATACATCGGCGTCCCGTGCCGGCCCGGTTGCTGCCGCGAGCCATTTGAATTCCGTTGCGAAGCGCGCGACATCGTCGGCCGCAAACACCCCTTTTACCTGGTTCAGCGCGGAACGAATCCGTCGCACCGTTACCCGGTAGTCGTGCAGGAACTCGCTGTCGGTTGCCGCCCGGACACCGTCCTCGTTCAAACGCATGATTTCGAACAGGCGGCGATGAATGCGCCGCATCGCATCCGCGGCCGGAACCGTCGGGTCGACCTCGGGCTCGAGCTTGCAGGGATTTTCCACCAGGCGACCGCCAGACGCCGCGACTGCCGCGACGACTTGATCGATGCGCTCGCAGGCAAATTCCGGTGCCTGTTGTAGCGCCTCGATGACGTTTGTGAGCTCCCGCTCATATCCTCTGACCGGCAGCACGCGAACCACCGCGGGCAGCGATGCGCCCTGCTCTCGAGCCGCGCGCGGCGGGCGAGCCCGTACCTGCTCCAGTTGCAGCCGCACGACGGTTTTGTCGTCGCTGTCGAGCACACGGAGCGGATGGATTTCGCGACTCACCGTGACCAGTGGCAGCAGCCGGCGAATGCTCGCAGCCGGGGCGAGCGCATCGCGCAACGCACCGTCGCCAAGACTGCCCGCAAATGGCGGCGCTGACTTGGCCCGTAAAGTGTGCAGTGCAATACCGTCGAGAGATTCGAGCCTCAGCTCGCCACCGCCATGCGCAAGAGTCATGCCATCGGCGTGGAGCCTGGCGTCAAAGGTGTCGAAGTACGTCAGGTCTTGTTTGCGCGCGGCTTCAACCTGTACCCGGAAGTGCGGACGCAGCAGATCGCCGACACCGGCCGCGCTGACGGGTCGTTTGGCACGGAAAATCCGTCCTTGTTTTGCCATGCCGGGTTCGCGTCACTGCCGTTTACTCCGAAGTAATACATCGTAGCGATGGCGCCGGCCAGCGGCAAGGCGAGCGCCAAAGCGAGCCGGGCGAGTTCGCCATACGGCACCGCGCCTGGTCGCTGTTGCCGCACAGAACTGCCGGAGAATTTCATAGCGACACGATATCCGCCAGAATTGGCGCCGGGTCGGCAGTGGTGCGCAAGCGTTCGTGCATGGCGAAGCATTGGGTTTTTCTCGGCAGTGGCTGTATTGGATCCCGCATCGGTGCATTCGCAATTGGCAAATGCTCGTGGTGCGGCCAGGGAAAATATCGCATTCTGAAGAACAGCCGGGCTGAGCGCGGCGAAGCCGCCATTGCCATGGCCATACTGCGTTTCAATGCACTCATTCAGTGCATGCACCGATCGCAGGCTATGCAGGGAAGATAGCGCTATTCACAACGCACGCTTTAGTCTGTACGGTCTACCAACGGGACCGCTACGCCCCGCAGCCCAACCGCAAGGTTTGCATCCTCACCATCACGCATGACCGCATAATGAAAAAGAAATGGGAAGACTATCGCGCCCCTGGCTATTTCGATGAGCTGATTACCGAGCAGGGCAATCCGCGTATCGCGGCGCGCAAGCTGGTCAACCACTTCAGCAAGCTCTCCGATGCCGAGATGTCGGAGTTTTTTGCCGCGGCCGAGCTGGCGATCCGCGAGATGGGTATTTCGTTCACGGTCTACTCGGAAGGCAGCAACATCGATCGCTCGTGGCCGATGGATATCATTCCCAGGATCATCCGCGCGAGCGACTGGCGCCGGGTCAGCGCCGGGCTGATTCAGCGCAGCAAGGCGCTGAATGCATTCATCAATGACATCTACAATCGGCAGAAGATTCTTGCGGACGGTGTGATCCCGGCCGAGATTGTGCTCGACTCAGGCAATTACCGGCCGGAGTGCGCTGGTGTCAGCCCGAAACACAACGTTTGGGCGCACATCTGCGGCACCGACCTGGTGCGCGACAGCGACGGCCAGTTCTATGTCCTCGAGGACAATCTGCGGGTACCGTCCGGCGTCTCCTACATGCTCGAGAATCGCGTGGTCACCAAGCGCGTGTTGCCCGAGCTGTTCGAGGATTGCAGCGTGCAGCCGGTGAGCGACTACCCGCTGCGACTGTTCAAGATGCTCTCCTCGCTGTCGCCGCGGGCGAGGAAGCGCCCCTGCGTCGTAGTGCTGACGCCCGGCATTTATAACTCCGCATATTTCGAGCACGCGTTTCTCGCCCAGGGCATGGGCGCCGCGCTGGTCGAGGGCAACGATTTATTCGTCGGCGATGACGAGTGCGTGTACATGCACACTGTTGCCGGACCGGAGAGAGTCGACGTGATCTATCGCCGCATCGACGACGATTTTATCGACCCGGAGGTGTTTCGGCCCGATTCTGCGCTAGGCATTCCCGGCATCATGCGCAGCTGGAAGAAGGGCAAGGTTGCCATTGCGAACGCCCCGGGGTGTGGCGTGGCTGACGACAAGGTCATCTATGCATACGTGCACAAGATGATCCGTTATTACTTCAACGAAGAACCGCTTACCCGCAGCGTAAAGACCTATCTCTGTCACGACGCCGGGGATCGCGATTATGTGCTGGAGAATATTGCCGAACTCGTCGTGAAACCGGCCAATGAGTCGGGTGGCTACGGCATTATGGTCGGGCCGCATTCGAGCAAGGCCAAACACAAGGAATTTGCCCGCCTGATCGAGGAGAATCCGCGCAACTATATAGCTCAGCCGACGGTCGCATTGTCCACTGCTCCGACCTATTGCGACGGAGAAATCCAGCCCCGCCATCTCGACCTGCGCCCGTTTATCCTGCAGGGCGCGGATTCCTGGGTGACCCCGGGCGGGCTGACCCGGGTGGCGATGCGCAAGGGATCGCTGGTGGTGAATTCGTCGCAGGGTGGTGGCAGCAAAGACACGTGGATACTCGAACGATGAACAGCATGCTCTCGAGTGTCGCCGAACGCCTGTACTGGATGGCGCGCTATCTGGAACGCGCCGAGAATATGGCCTGTCTGACCAACGCCTACACCCAGTTTATCCTGGATGTACCGAAGGGTACGCAACCGGGCTGGGACAGTCTGATCCGCATCATCGAGGGCGAGGAGGAATTCGCGGCGCGGTACAGTGAGTACAGCGAACGCAACGTGCTGAAGTTCCTGATCGCGGATCTGGACAACCCCGGTTCGATACGTTTCGCGATTCATTCGGCGCGCGAGAACATCCGCACCACCCGTGACACGCTGCCGGAGCAATGCTGGGAACTGGTCAACGCATTGAATTTATATGTCAGCGAGAATGCCGAGGCATCGATAGCACGGCGCCATCGTTTCCAGTTCCTCGATCGGGTCGTTGCAAGGTTGCAGCGGATCACCGGTCTGATAGCCTCCAGCGTGCCGCGCGATCATGCCTACCAGTTCATCCGTATCGGGCGGTTGATCGAGCGCTGCGACATGACCAGTCGCGTCGTCGACGTTGCCACCGCTGCAACGCTGGGCAGGCAGAATCCCAACGCGCCCGAGGTCACATGGTTGTGGACCAACTTGCTGAAATCATTGTCTGCGGTGGCCGCCTATCGGCGCGAGACCGGCCCTGTCGTCGAAGGTGGCGAAGTCATAGATTTCCTGTTCAGGAGCGAGGCATTCCCACGCTCGGTATTTTTCTGCCTCGACAACATCGCGATCGAGACGGAGAAAATAGGTAACGGCGAGCGTGTACTGGAAGTGGTTGATCGATCACATAAGCTGGTGCACAGTCTCGAGCCTGAGGCAATCACGCTGGCCCGCCTGCACGAGTTTATCGACCGGCTCCAGGCCAGGCTGATCGAATTGCACGAAACTGTTGCGGCGACCTGGTTTATCCGATGAAAGCATTCCACTGTCAGTGCGGTCAGGCGGTGTTTTTCGACAGCAGCCATTGCATCAATTGCAATTCGATCCTCGGCTTCGATCCGGTCGAGCTGGAAATGCGTTCGCTGGCCCAACATGGTGGGCCCTTTTTCAGCGACGCCTCGGGCCGGCAGTACCGGCTGTGCCGTAATCGTATCGACTACGCGGTGTGCAACTGGCTGGTCCCGGCCGGTGACGATGCGCAACTCTGCATGGCTTGCGAGTTCAACCGCATGATCGTCAATCTTGCCGAACCGGTGAACGTCCGCCGCTGGCAGCGCTTTGAAACGGCCAAGAAACGCCTGTTCTTTACGTTGCTTCGCCTTGGCGTGCCGTTGGCGAACGGATTCGACGATCCGCGCGACGGGCTGTTGTTCGATTTCATCGAGGACCAGCGCAGCAACCCGGGCCAGCACCCTGAGTCGTTCGTGAACACCGGGTTTCACGGTGGTGTAATTACGATCAATGCGCTCGAGGCCGACGATTCGATGCGCGAGCGGGTCAAGTCGGAGATGAACGAGACCTATCGCACGCTGCTCGGTCATCTGCGGCACGAGGCGGGGCATTATTACTGGCCATTGCTCGATGCCGACCCCGACATGCGCGCGCAATTTTCCGTGACCTTCGGCGACCCGGAGCGTGACTATCAGGCGGCGCTGGCCGCGCATTATGCGAACGGTCCGTCCCAGGGATGGCGCGATCACTACATCAGTGCCTACGCGAGCGCCCACCCCAGCGAGGACTGGGCCGAGACCTGGGGCCACTACCTGCACATCTACGATGCCCTCGAGACCGCCGCAAACTCGGGAGCAATCGATCGTTCGCCGGATTCGGTAGACATCGACACCCGGATCAGCATCTGGCAGCGGCTTAGCGTGGCGTTGAACGAACTAAACCGCAGCAGCGGTCTGGCCGATGCTTACCCGTTCGTATTGAATTCGGCGGTCGCGGCGAAGTTCCGCTTCGTCGACGAAGTTATCCGCCGGCTCCGGCAGCGTAGTCCAGCGGCGGCAGGTCACTGAAACCCTGGCGGATCTTCTCGTCCCAGCTCTTGCGCAACGCCAGCAAATACTCGTCGTTATCCTCGAAGCTGCGGTAATAGGCCGGTTGCTTCAATTCATCGCGCTTAAGGAACAACAGCTCGATCGGCGGGCCGACGGTTGCATTGCTACGCATCGTGGAATCCATGGATACAAGCATGCAGCGCATTGCCGTCTCGTTTTCGGTATGGCGGCGCACGATTCGATCGAGAATCGGCTTGCCGTATTTGATTTCACCTATCTGCAGAAACGGGTGCTTGTCCGAGGTCGTTATGTGATTGCCCTCGGGGTAGATCAGGTAGAGTTCCGGATCGTTGCCCTTTATCTGGCCACCGACGATAAACGTTGCCGTTGCGTTAAACCCGGCCTCGGGGCCGGTGGAGGCATATTTGCGTTGGGTTTTGACGCTTAGCTCGCCGATGTAGTCGGCGACGTCAGAGACATACACCGCGTTGCTGAGGTTGAACGCGGCATCGTGTTTCAGGTCGCGTTCGAGCGTTGAAATCACCGCCTGGGTCGTGCCGAGATTGCCGGCCGTCAGGATGACGATCTGGCGATCGTCGCGGCTCGAGAAACGGTGCATTTTGCTGTAGGTGCTGACCCGGTCGGGTCCGGCGTTGGTGCGCGAGTCGGAACAGAAAGCCAGTCCCTCGTCAAGTTTCAAAGCCAGGCAATAGGTCATGAATTACGAATTTCCACACTCCCCCGAGTGGGCGCAAGTATTGCAGATTAAGGCCTTGGGGCCAATCGGTGTTTCCCCGGATAGATGGGTTTGGCGCGCCTGTTGGATTCAGCTGCCGGATTGCGCATAGGCAGCTCAAGGCACAGCCTGTGCACTCTTTTGCCTGGTCGCGATGGCAGGAACGAGCCCGCCGGCGGAGTAGCGCACGGAACGAGAAAGCCGCCCGGCACGAAAGTGCCGGGCGGCCGACCGATAACCGTGGAATCCGGGCCCGGGCAATCAGCGCACGATCGCGCGCCTGCCCGCTCGATTTGCTGTTGATCAGGCGACGAGGCGCGAGATCTGGTCTTTGAGCGAATCCCAGTTTTCCTCGGTCGCCTGCCGCAGCCGGGCCAGCTGTTGCTCGCCGTTTTCAAGCTGCTTTTTGAGATCCTCTAACTTGTCCCAGGCAGCGGATCTGGCTTCGGCTTCCGCGTGCTCAGCTTTGGCCTTAGCCTCGGAGGATTTCGCTTCGGCCTCGGCTTTCTCGATTTCCGACTGCCACTGGTTCAGCTTGGCTTCGAGCTGTTTCTCCAGCTTCTGTTTCAGTGTCATGTTTTCTCCTGTCATTGTTCGCATGGGATGTGTCGCGGGTGGCCTCGACCCGCCGCAGCGGGTGGTCGGGCCAGCGTTGGTCCAGTATCAGGACAGGATCGCGCGCAGCATCCAGCAATTTTCCTCGTGCTGACCGATCCGTTCGGTCAGCAGATCCGCGGTTTTCACGTCGTCGCACTCCTCTGCCCGGGCTACCGCGGTGCGCAACGTTTTTGCGCATGCCTGGTTGCCGTTGATGAGCAGGCGCACCATGTCTTCGGCGCTGAATGCGTGGGGGACTTTCTCCAGGCGCGTCATCGCGGCCATCTGATGGATACCGCCGGGGGAGAAAAACCCGATCGCGCGGATGCGCTCGGCCATCTGGTCGATCGCGCCGGCCAGATCTTCGTACTGCTCCTCGGTCAGCTTGTGCAGGCCGAAGAACAGCGGGCCGGTGACGTTCCAGTGCACGTGCTGAGTCAGGCCATACAGCACATAGCTGTCCGCCAGCGCGACCGACAGCTCGTCAGCGAGTCGTTTACGGTCACGATGTTCGACACCGATATCCATCGGTTTTTGTTCGGGATCGCGAACATTCAGATTGGTACTCATGTTGGTTCTCTCCTCGGATTCAGGCAAAAGAAGGGCGCTACGCGGGACGTCGAATCGCGCGTTTCCGGTCGAGCAGCCGGTGAATCAGAAGGGAACGGCCAGCAAGGTGGCGAGTAGAAGAAAAACAAATACGTGGGCGAACATCAGGGCTTTTGCAGGTCTGCTTTTTTTGATGTCTTGCACCTCCTTTAGATTGCTAACTTGCTGTAAACATTAACAAAAAAATTAGACTGAGTCAAATTGCTCAACTATGATAGCGTTCACGAACCAGGTATGGCCGTGTTTTTTGCACGGTCTCGGCTCTTGAAACCCGAACGCTGATGGCCTGGCTCTGATTGGCCTGCGCCACTAACTCCCGGAGAGCATTCTGATGATTCTGATCCGCCGGATTGTGTTTGCAATGGCAATGCTTTTGGCTACGGCCGCGCTAGCCGAAACAGCGCCACCCGCACAGGTAATGCTGCTCGGCACGTTTCATTTCTCCGATCCGGGCAAGGACGCGGTCAAGACCCGTAGCCTGGACGTTACGACGGCCGAGTCGCAGCAATATCTCGCTGACCTGGCGCAGCGCATCGCCAGGGCTTTTCGGCCAACCCGCGTGCTGCTCGAGTACGCGCCGGACAATGACGCCAGCATCAACCAGCATTTCGCTGCTTATGTCGACGGCAAATTCGAGTTGCCGGTTAACGAGATCTACCAGCTCGGATTCCGGGTCGCCCGCCTCAGTGGTCTCGATGCGGTCGGGACCTGGGACCACCGCGAAGTCCCGTGGCAGGCGGAAGCGATGATCGAGTACGCCAAGGAGAACGACCCCGCCGCCAAAGCCGCATGGGAAGCGGAAATCGCAGCGATCACCGCCGAGATGCAACGGCGCCACGACACGCTGTCGTTACCGGAGTTGCTGACGCTCAGCAACGACCCGGCCGATTTCGCCGCGAACAAGGCGCTCTATGTCTCGACTAATGCCATCGGCGCCGGCGACGGTTATTCCGGCGCCGATGCGGCGGCCAGCTGGTGGCATCGGAATTTCCGCATGTATGCCAACGTGCAGCGCGTGGCGCAGCCGGGCGAGCGGGTGCTGGTGATTGGCGGCAGCGGACATATCGCTATCATTGCGGATCTTCTTGCGCTCGATGCGGCGCGTATTGCAGCCGATGTGCGGCCGTTGTTGTAAGTGAGCGCGTTGCGAATCCTGCGCGATGCGAGCGAGACAATTGCGTGCTTGCGCGGGGACATCGGGGTTTGCCAGGGGGTGTCAGCGCTGAAGTCCTCGCTTGCTCCAGGTGGTGTCATTGCGTTGGCCGCGCCGTTCGCGACGACTACCAGCCCTCGGTGCTGGGCCCGCCCTTGAACGGGCCGGCGATATCCGGCGTGATCCAGCCGCCATAGAAATCCCCAGGTTGCGCTTCGACCCGGACATCGTCGACGTAACAGGCGTCCACCCGGGAAGGGTAAAAGGCGTAGTAGCCGCGGATATCCCCGAAAGCGAGCGTCGGACGTGGATAGAACCACGCGGCGTTGGCGCTCTCACGCCCGCCGATCACCAGTGACGCATACGCGGCATGCCCTTTCCATTCGCAGAAACTTTGTCCGGAGCCCGGTACGAGAAAGTGTTGCCGTACGTCGGCGGGCGGGATGTACCAGGTCGGTGGGTGGCTGGTCTCGAGCACACGAAAGGCGCCGGTACTGTTGGCGATGACTTCGCCCGCGAACTCGATGCGCACATTGCGGGTGCTTGGTTCCAGCCGCGGCGGGCGCGGGTAATCCCAGACCGATTCCTGTCCAGGTGAGAGTGCGATTGCGGTCTTTTCCATGTTTTCCGGCTCCCTTATCCGAACAAATCAGAAGGTTGTCTGGGCACGCGCGGACAAACTCGGTGCCACGCGTTCCCTGGTCAGGTTTTCGACAGTAATGACGATATGGATTTCGCGATCGGGCGAGGCCGCCGACACCGGATGCCGCGCTGGCCCGCAGAGCATTTCCCCGGTTCTGCTCCGCGGGCCACGGCGGCTGCATGCAATCCGCTAGGTAACTGCCATACTAGATACCGAGGTGCCGGACACCGCGCGGCGCGCCTCCGGTCATTTCACGCCAGGCTGAGACAGGGAGGTCGCACGATGCCAAGTATCCGGTTGCCCGGGGTCTACACCAGGGAAATTTCTGCTTCTCAACGCCCGATTGTCGGGGTCGGCACCGATACGCTTGGCATGGCCGGGGAATCCGAGCGGGGCCCGTTGCAGATTCGGGCAGTGACAAGTTACGCGGAGTACTGCCGCCTCTACGGCGACCCGCTGCCGGATCG
>PKUM01000209.1 GCA_002868855.1 Chromatiales bacterium
CAACAACGCGAGTTCCGCGCCCAACCGATGTGCCACCTGGTTGGCTCGGCGGATGATCGTGTCGCTGTCCTCGGTGAGATCGACAACGGCCAGGATTCGTTTGTAGTCAGACATCTGATGCCACCGTTCAATTGCACCGCTACCAGTATACCGAGTCGCGCCGTCATCTGGCCGCAAAAACGTTCTCATTCGGGGCGGTCGGGGGCCAGGTTTGCCACGCGCACGAAATCGCCCGGCGCGAGCCTTTCCGGGCGGTCGCCGGGGTCGATTCCAAGCTGCTCGAGCTGGGCCGGCGTCGCGAACCCGGCCAGCGCATTGCGCAGCGTCTTGCGGCGGAACGAAAACGCCTGGCGCACGAGATTGGCGAAATGCAGTGGATCGGCCGGGGCGAGCGGCGTAACCGGGTGCGGGGCCAGTCGCAGGAAGGCAGAATCCACCCGTGGCGGTGGATTGAACGCTCCCGGGCCGATATGAAAAAGCGGCTCGGCCTCGAAGTAGATCGCCAGCATTATGGTCAGGCGCCCGTAGCGCTTGCTCCCGGGCGAGGCTGCGATTCTCTCCACCACCTCTTTCTGAAGCATGAAGTGCATGTCCTGGATGCAGTGACGCTGTTCAACCAGCCGGAACAGCAGCGGTGTGGAGACGTTATAGGGCAGGTTGCCGACGATTCTCAGCTTTTCCGGCGCCGCAGCGAGGGCGCAAAAGTCGAACTCCAGGGCATCTGCCTGGTGGATTCGCAACTCACCCAGTCCGGCACAGGTGGCGGTGAGACGCGGTATCAGATCGCGGTCGAGTTCGACCGCGTCGAGGCTGCCGGTCCGGCGCAGCAACCTTTGCGTGATCGCGCCGAGGCCGGGGCCGATTTCGACGACGCGCTCGCCCTCGCTGGCGTCAACGGTGTCGACGATTCGCTGGATGATGCCGGGATCATGGAGAAAATGCTGGCCGAACCTTTTCCTGGGGCGGTGACTCAAGGGTTTATCCATGCTTTTTTAATTATTAACAACCAGTTAGGACCATCTTGGGTGCGCTTTCGACTTTCGCCGTTAGTCGCATCGGTTGCAGAGGAATTGACCGGAATCTCGGGATGATGAACTGTGAACAGTTCGCCAATCCAGTCTCTTCAGGGGATGACGTAGAACCCGATTCGGTTGAGCTGATCGGCCGCGTAGTCGTCGGTCAAGTGCCTCTCTTTTTGCCATGTCCTGTAGTTTGAAGCTGCTCTATTATGCGCTCTGGTTGCCTATGCTGTCGGTTCGGTAAAAACAAGTCATCTCCGGAGACCATTACACCGGCAATTTCCGCTGCTTCGTTTATTTGTAGACCTTCCATTTGATCGCTGTGGCGATGTCCGCGACGCTGCAAAGCCTGTCTCACTGAGCACAACCAGACTCGTGTCGGCTTTTATCCTGCCAGAAATTCTCAGGCTGACTGGCTCGGCATCGGGGAGACCTTCATGAGCACAAGCTCTCACTTTACAAGTGCAGTCGTCATAGGGTGCTGGTCAGCACCCAGATCGGGCAACGCACCGCTGCGGGTGGCAAGGTCCCACGCGTAGCCTTTCTTGATCCCTTCAACAAATGCCTTGATCCCCAGTTCCGGGGTGGAGCCGGTCGGTCCGAAAATGTGAATCGGCGTATAGCGCCCAGATCCACCAGATAGGAAATGGACGCCGCCGCCTTCGTCTGGTTGGGCATACCGGTACCGAGGGCCGTGATGCGCATTTCATCGGCACCGAGCAGTTCGGTGTTGGGGAAATAACCGGCGGGGTACTGACCATCGACAATTGCTGCCGCTGTGCGGCCAAGCGGAACATTGTCTGCGGCGCCTGTTCAGCCACTGCATCATGCCGTTGTTTTGCGAATTCTTACGATATCGGCCGCCAGACCAAGCGCGGCAACCAGGCTACCGCAGTCAGCGCGTCCGCTGCCGGCCAGGTCCAGTGCCGTGCCATGGTCGACTGACGTTCGCACAATCGGCAAACCAAGCGTGACGTTGACCGCGGCGCCGAAGCTGGCATGTTTCAGCACCGGCAAGCCCTGGTCGTGATACATGGCGAGCACGGCGTCAGCGGTTTCGAGCTGTGGCCGTGTAAAGGCGGTGTCGGCAGGTAGCGGTCCGACGAGTTCCATGCCCTCGGCCCGCATTTCGTCCACAACGGGCCCGATCGTCTCGATCTCCTCGCGACCGAGGTATCCGCCCTCGCCCGCGTGCGGGTTCAACCCGCACACCAGTATGCGCGGTCGGGGCAATCCAAACAGCCGGCGCAGGTCGCGCTCCAGTACGACGACGACTTCCCGAAGCGACTCCCGGGTGATCGCTGCGCTGACCTTTGCCAGCGCCAGGTGAGTCGTCGCCAGTGCCACCCGCATCGCGCCGCCCACAAGCAGCATCACCGGCCGGTCGCAGCCGGTGGCGGCCGCGAGATATTCGGTGTGGCCGGTGAAGGGGAAGCCGGCATCATTTATTACGCCCTTGTGCAGCGGCGCAGTCACCATGGCATCAACGCTGCGCTCAAGGCAGCCTGCCACGGCATACTCGAGCAACGCGAGTACATACGCTGCATTGGCCGAATCGAGGTGTCCTGGGCGGCATTGAGCGGCCAGGGAATGATCCGCAACCACGAGGTGCCCGGGGCGGTGTGGCGGAATCGTGCCGCCATCGAAGGCAGTGACGGCAACGTCTGCGTCGAGATGCCGGGCGCGCTCGGCGAGGAGATCCAGGTTTCCCGCGACCAGCAGCCGCACCGGCAGCGAGTGCGCGGCCAATGCAATGCAAAGATCGGGCCCGATCCCGGCAGGTTCGCCGGACGTGACGACAATGCGTGGAAGCGTCACGTCTTCGCGGCGCTATAGCTTGTATTCGACAAAGGCCTCGTCACGCAGCTGCCGTACCCAGATTTCGCTCTGCTCGGCGACCTTGCGCTGGAGAATCGCCATGTAGGCCTCGTTGCGAAGCTTGTCCTGAGTGCTGTCGTATTCGCGTACTTCGAGCAGCTCGACGATATGCCAGCCAAAACGGGTCTTGAATGGTTCGCTGATCTCGCCTATCTGGAGGTCCTTTACGACTGCATCGAACTCCGGGACAAAGGTGCCGGGTTCCGTCCAGCCCAGATCTCCGCCCTCCGAGCCGGAGCCGGGATCCTCGGACACAGCCAGGGCAACGGCGCCAAAGTCCTCGCCATCGAGTATTCGCTGGCGGACGGCCATCAACTCGGTTTCGACCGTCGCGTCGTCCTTTAACTCGTTGGCCGTCAGCAGGATATGGCGAAAATGCGACTGCGTGACGATAACCGGATCCACGCCACGGACTTCGTTGATCCGGATGATGTGGAAACCGCTTGAGCTGCGAATCGGTTCGGAGATCTGCCCGGCTTTCATGCCGGGTACGATGTCCGAAAAAATGGTTGGCAGTTGCGCCCCTTTGCGCCACCCGAGGTAACCGCCCTCCAGCGCATCCTGAGCGTCTGAATACGATACTGCCATTTCACTGAATTCCTCACCCTGGAGCAGGCGCCGATACACGGTCTGCGCCTTGTCGGACGCGACCTCGAGCTGTTCCGGCGTGGCCGAGGAGGGAATGCTGATCAGGATATGCGACATTTCGAATTCGGCGGCGGCCCCGGAGGTCTGCGCCTCCATCAACTGATCCAGTTCGCGTTCCGACACATTTACCCGAGAGTCGACATCGCGCTGCCGCAGTTGTGAGATCGTCATCTCGCGGCGCATCTCTTCACGGTAATCGGCGTAATCGAGGCCCTGTTGTGCCAGGACCTGCGGCAGTTGTTCGAAAGAGACCTTGTTGTTGGCTGCGATTCGCGCAAGGGTGCTGTTGAGTTGTTCCTCGGTGATCCTGATGTCGAGCCTCGCGGCCCGCTGCATCTGGATTTCACCGATGACCAGACGTTCGAGTACCTGTTGCCGCAATACTCCGCGCGGTGGCAACTGCACGCCCTGATCCACCAGCCGTTGCGATATCAGACGCATCTGTGCCTCGAGCTCGCTCTGCAGCACGATGCCGTCATTGACGATAGCCACGACCCGGTCCAGCAATTGCCCCGAAGTCGATAATTCGCGGGTTTGCGCCATCGCATGGTTGAACCCAAGTGCCGCTATCGCGACTCCGATCCAGATGAGTTTTTTCATGGCAATGTAAATGATTGAGATCTCTAAGCTATTGGTAACCGAGAATGCCGTCCTGCAACAGGGACTCCACGCTCGCCCCGACGCTTGCCAGACCCTTGAGTTCCAGTTGCAGCATGAATGCCGTGTCCCTGTCGCCCTCGCGGTCGGTGATCAGGCGGCGGTAGACACCGCGCAGCGCCCAGCAGCAGTTCTCATATTCGAGCCCTACGAAGCGCTCGAGTTCCGAGTCGTCCCGAATCGAGTAATTATACCTGCCAATCGCGCGCCAGCGCTTCGACAGCGGCCATGCGGTCGAGAAATCGATCTGTTCGAGCTGGTTTTCGATGAGTCGATACGACAGATTGGCGACCCGGTCGCTTTTGGGCCGGAACTGGAACCGTACGGCGGCCTTTTCGAATTCGTCCTTGTCCTGGTCCCAGCGCAGGTCGAAATCGACGTTCCAGGCATTGTAAAGGCCGAAGCCGAGCTCCGCGATGATATCGGAGCTACCGCTGCTGTTGGGCGTCTCGCCGGGTATCGAGACGGTTTCGTTTTCGAAGAAATACTGTTGGCCGACCGTCGCAGACAGAAACTGGCGTCCCGTCTCGGGGTCGAATACGCGGGTGGTCAGACCGAGCGCAACCCGGTTGGTGTCGCCAAGGCGATCCGGCCCGGCGTAGCGATTGACCTGAAACAGCTGAACGAGATTAAAGTCCGGCTCGAGCGTGTCGAAAATCGGGATGTCGTCCTGCCCTGTGCGCGGGATATAGACGTATTGCACCCGCGGTTCGAGGGTGTTGAGAACGACCCGTTTCTTGCCCGCCTCGCGCTCGAGGCGCATGCCGGCATCGACTGAATAGATCGGTGCGGCGCGATCCGGGGTGTCGTCGGTGTCGACGCCGTCGTCGAGGTCGGACAGGCTGTAGACGGTGTAGCGGTAGCCGGCGGCCGGACGCAGGTACATGCCGCCGCGCACCAGCGGTAATTCGGCGTGCGGATAGATGTCCAGGCGTTGGCCCGTGACCCCGATATCGCGATCGAAGTGCACGAACTCCGAATCGAGACCCAAAGTCGTCCCGAACCACTGCTCCGGCCAGCGCCCCTGGGCGATCAGTTGCGGCAGCCGCTCGTAAGGCTCGTCGTCGCGGGCAATGGTGTCGTCGATGGTCTGGAAGTTCTGAAAACGCGCCAGCAACGACCAGTTTGGCGAATTTCGCTCGAATTCGAGCGCGCGCTCGAGGTGAGTCTGGCTGGTGGAGGCGGCGTTGCTCCCGAGATCCTCGAAATAGTTGGCGTCGCTGGCGTCCGAGGCATCGATATTTGCCCACCAGCCATTGTCGAAACGTGTCTGGTGCAGGATTGAAGCAAAATGCCGGTCATCGCCATCGCGCTCGTCGTCACTCGGCAGATACTCGAACTGAATCTCCCCGGCGCTTTGCGGCGCGCCCAACAGGTACCGGAATTCGTTGTTGTACTGGATGCCGCGCTTGGTCATCAGGCGCGGCGAGAAAGTCAGGTCGTAGTTCGGTGCGATATTCCAGTAGATCGGTGTGCGCAACTCGAAGCCGCTGCGATCGGAGTTGCCGATCTCCGGAATCAGGAACCCGGATTTCCTCCGATCGTCCAGCGGAAAAGTGAAATAGGGCAGGTACAGAAACGGTACGCGCTTGAACTTGATCATGGCCTGCTGGGCGGAGCCACGCCCGGTTGCACGATCAAGCTCGATCTTGTCCGCTTTTAGCACCCAGTCCTCTTTGTCCTCGGGACAGGTCGTGTAACGGACGTCTTTGAGCTTTATCGTTTCTTCAACGCCGCTGCGCATCGTTGAGGCAGAGCCGCGAATGCCGCGATCGGGAATAAGAAATTGGGCGCCCGCAAGGCGTGCATTGCCGGTCCGGCTGTTATAGATCGCGCTGTCGCCGCGCAACTCGACTCCGGGACGACGCAGGCGCACGTGCCCTGATAACTCGAAATGCTCGGATACCGGGTCGAAAGTGGCAAGATCGGCGCGCAACCGGCTTTCGCCCTGGCTGACTTCGATGTCTCCCTCGAGCGTGGCGCGTCCGTCGCGGTAAAGCTCGGCGTGGTCGGCGGTTATCACGATGCTGTCGAACAGTTCCGACGGCACCAGCATCCATTCGCTCTCGCCGGGGTCGCTGACAGGACAGAGCTCCTGGGCTCCGGCTGCGTGAGCGGCGAGGCCCAACGCCAACGCGGCAGCGATGCGATTCGAAGACTTCATGCGGCGGCGGTACGATGGCACAGTTGCCGGGCGGCTGCAATGACTGCAAGGTAAACGCTGAACACCCTATCAAAGCGGTCTTGTCGGGACCGTCCACAGAGCGGTATTGCGCCGTTGCGACGAGGGCAGGAAAGATGCGAGCGATGATACTTGCCGCCGGCAGAGGCGAGCGAATGCGGCCGTTGACCGATACGTTGCCGAAACCTCTGCTCGAAGTCGGTGACAAACCGCTGATCGTTTGGCACCTGGAGAGGCTTGCCGCAATCGGTGTAACCGACATTGCGGTTAATCTGTGCTGGCTCGGCGAAAAAATCCGGGCACGACTCGGCGACGGCAATCAGTGGGGGGTGCGGCTGCATTACTCGTTGGAGCCCCCGGGCGCGCTCGAAACCGGGGGCGGCATATTTCGCGCCTTGCCGATGCTGGGCGACGAGCCGTTTATTGTCGTCAATGGAGATATCTTTTGTGATTTCGATCCCTCCCTGCTGAAACTCTCGCCGCAAGATGTCGCTTGCCTGGTTATGGTCCCAAATCCGTCTCACAATCGCGCCGGCGATTTTGTGTTGCGCGATGGCCGGCTCGTCGACGAAGGCGGCGAAGGGCTAACGTTCAGTGGTATCGCGATGTACAGCAAGTCTTTGTTTGACGGTTGCGAGGACGGCGTGTTCCCGCTGGCGCCATTGTTACGGAGCGCGATAGCCAGGGGCCGGGTTGCCGGATTGCTGCACACGGGGCTATGGCGCGATGTCGGAACGCCTCAAAGACTTTCCGAACTGGACGCCTGGATAAGAGAGAGGCCGGACGGATAACCGAGTCGTCGCAACAGGTGCGGTAAAAGGTCTTCGGCTACCTGGCGCAGGTCGGTCGGTGCGCCGAGATCTTCCAGCTGGGTAACCTCCAGCCCGGCGAAGCCACACGGATTGATGCGTGCAAAAGGTTCGAGGTCCATGGCTACATTGAAAGCCAGTCCGTGATAGCTGCAGCCGCGCCGGATTCGCAATCCGACGCTCGCCAGCTTGCGGCCGTCCACATAGACACCGGGTGCATCCGCCCGCGGACTCGCGGCAATGCCGTATCCGGCAGCGGTATCGCAAACGGCCATTTCCAGAGCGGTAACCAGGTCGCGCACCCCGAGTTTCCGCCGCCGCAGGTCGATGAGTGGATAGATGACCAGCTGTCCCGGTCCATGGTAGGTCACCTGGCCCCCACGATCGATGGCGACCACAGGAATGTCGCCGGGAGCGAGGAGGTGTTCGCGGCTGGCCGCCATGCCAAGCGTGAATACCGGCGGGTGCTGCAAGAACCAGATCTGGTCGCGGGAATTTGCATCGCGCCCGTCGGTAAGTGCCTGCATTCTGCGCCAGGTCGGCTCATAATCGCGCATTCCGAGCCAGCGCAGGCTGACCGGTTCGGTCACAGGCTCATTACCACGTGTGAGCTGGCCGACAAATCTTCGTATATCGCGTCAATCTGGGCCCGATTCCGGGCCACGATCGTGGCTGTAATCGAAACATACCTGCCGCCGCTGCTGCGACGCTCGCTTATCCGGCTTTCTTCAAGCTCGCCGTAGTGACGGGCGATAATCGTGTGTACTGCGCGCCGCAGTTCGGCATTATTCTCACCGAAAATCTTGATTGGAAACTCGCACGGAAACTCCATTAATTCGTCGTCGCTCACCTGATCTCGCCTCCGTTCTCCTTGCACCGCTGGTAAAGCTCATTCACCCGGCGCCACAGCGGACCGGGGCGGCCATCCCCGACCGCCTTGCCGTCCAGGCTTGTTACCGGCAACACTTCGCGGGTGGCGCTCGCGATCCAGATTTCATCGGCGTGGCGCAGTTCCTGCTCGGGAATGTCCTGTTCGCAAATATCGGTGCCGTCGGCCGCCAGCAGAGCCACCACGAGGTCGCGGGTCGTGCCAGGCAACAGGCGATGGCTGTAGGGTGGCATGCGCACGCTGCCATTGGTGACAATCAGCACGCTGCTGGAAGCGCCTTCATGGAGAAGTCCATTGCGCAGCAGCAGGGTTTCCTCCGCGCCGGCGCGGCCGGCGTCGCTTGCCAGGAGCACATTCGCGAGCAACGCGGTAGATTTGATATCGCAGCGCGCCCAGCGGATGTCGTCGGCGGTAATCGCCGCTACGCCCTTTTTGCGCGCTGCGCTGCGGTCGGCAAGCGGCATCGCCATCGCGAACACCGTTGGCGCGAGGCCGGGCTTGATCCGATGATCGCGCCCGCTGCCGGCGCCTCGCGAGATTTGCAGGTAGACGGCCATCGAGCCGGCGCCGTTGCGCTGTATGACATTGGCCAGTAGTTCGTTCCAGTCTTCGCGGCGCAGCGGATTGTCGAGGCGAATCCCGTCGAGACTGTGTTGCAGCCGGTCGAAATGGCTGTCGCCACGGAAAACCCGGCCATCGTATACCGGGACCACTTCGTAGACCGCGTCGCCGAACAAAAACCCGCGATCCAGCACCGGCAAACTGAGGCTGCTCAGCGCGCCGAATCTGCCGTTCAGAAATGCGATGTCGAAGGGTTCGGTCACGGCGGCGTGTCTATTCGAACCAGAGCAGGATTTCGTCCATGATTCGATCTAGGAAATCGCCGGATGCAACGGCTTGCAGCGGATGCAACGGTTTCTCGAGAACAATTTCATCGTTCAGTGAAACGCGTACAGTCCCAAGCTCGTCATCGCTCGTCACCGGCGCGATCACCTGGGCATTGAGATCCATTTCGGCGTTGAGGCTGTCGCGTTGTCCGCGCGGAATAATCACGAAAACGTCCTCGTCCAGCCCGAGATCCACGCGTTCCCGGGCGCCTTTCCATACCCGCACCGAGGTTAGCGGTTCGCCGGCCGCGAACAGTTTGTGGGTCTCATAAAATTGGAAGCCGTAGCCAAGCAGTGACTGACTCGCGCTGGCACGTATATTCGCATTCGGTGTGCCCATTACGACGGAGATGAGTCGCATGTTGTCGCGATTGGCCGATGCAACCAGACAGTACCCTGCTGCCTCCGTCATGCCGGTCTTGACGCCGTCAACTGTACTGTCGCGCCAAAGCAGCGCATTGCGGTTGCGCTGCGTGATGTCGTTATAGGTGAACTCGCGTTGCGAATACCAGCGCCCGTAGTAGTCGGGGAACTGTGCGATCAAAGCCCGGGCGAGCAGCGCCATGTCGCGTGCAGTCGAGTAGTGGTCGCTTGCGGGCAGTCCGGTGGCATTCCGGAAGTTGCTCGATGTCATGCCGATACCGAGTGCGGCCTGATTCATCATTACCGCGAATGTCTCCTCGGTGCCGGCGACCCGTTCGGCGAGTGCGACACTGGCATCGTTGCCCGATTGCACGATCATTCCCTGCATCAGGTCTTCGACCCGTACCCGGGTATTGACCTCGATAAACATTCGCGAGCCTTCGGTTCTCCACGCTTTTTCGCTGACCGTTACCTCATCGTCGAGACTGAGCCGGCCGGCACGG
>PKUM01000076.1 GCA_002868855.1 Chromatiales bacterium
CTCCGCGTCGGAGTCATCCGGGACCAGTAGCCCCACGGTGCTGTTTTCCCTGCGGAAGATGCGTGCTGCCAGGGCCTGGATCTGGTCGACGTCAACCGCTTCGAAGCGCGTCGGCACATCGAGCAACGCGCGAAAATCGCCGTGAAAAACCTCATAGGTTCCGAGCAGGTCGGCCTTGCCGTCGATCGTCGCGAGCTTGCGCCAGAACTGCGCGAGCTGGATGTTTCGCGCTTTCGCAAGCTCCGCCGCCGAGACCCCGTTCGCACCGATGCTCTTCAACTCCTCGAACAGCGCATCCTCGACCGCGGCAAGATCGCCTCCGGGCGGCAGAATCGCAAAGAACCATGCCAGGCCCGGGTCGAATCCGGCGTCGTGATAGCTGTCGATTTCGACAACCAGCTGGTCCCGCTCTACCAGGCGCTGGTACAGCCGGGACGAACTGCCGGTGGCGAGGATGTCCATCAGCAGCACGAGCGCCGGCATCTCTGGATCTTTGGCACGCGGTATATGGAAAGCCATTTCGATGATCGGCGTTTGCGCTTCCTTGCGAATCTCGAGACGGCGCTGGCCTTTTTGCGGTGGCTCCACGGTTCGTACCGGCGCCGGCTCGGCTTGCGCCGGAATCTTGCCAAAATAGCGCTCGGCCAATGCAAACACTGCGTCGGGCTTTACTGCGCCGGCGATTACCAGGGTCGTATTGTTGGGGGCGTAATAGGTGCGGTAATACGTCTGCAGATCCTGCAACGTCCAGTTTTCGATATCGGACGGCCAGCCGATGGTCGGGAACTGGTAGGGATGCGCAACATAGGCGGTCGCCTGCACCTGTTCGTAGAGCATGTTCACGTTCTGGTTGTCGTAACTCGAGCGACGTTCCGAGAACACGACTCCGCGCTCGCTCTCGACGACGTCCGGGTCAATGGCCAGGTTCTGGAAGCGATCGCTTTCCAGATCCATGTTCGTTTCGAGGGCAGCTGCTGGCACCCAGTCGGTATAAACGGTCACATCGGAACTGGTATAGGCGTTGTTTGCACCGCCGTTCGCTTCCATTATGCGGTCGAACTCACCGGGTTTGCGGCGGTCGGTCCCATTGAACATCATATGTTCGAAAAAATGAGACAGACCGGTTATGCCGGGGTACTCGTTTCGCGAACCTGCGCGGACCCAGTGATACCAGGCAATGTTGGGGATATCGAAATCCGGCCATACGATGATTTTCAGCCCGTTTTCCAGCGTCCTCGTTTCGATTTTCTCGGAGCCGGCGAGATCCGGCGCCGCGTGCGCGCTGCCGGTCAGGAAAGCAGCTACGATCAGTGAAACAACGATCCTTGGCATGGTGGTACCTTTGTGCAGGTTGTAGGTTGCGGAGAGGAAGCCTAGCATCGGCAGGCGCTTTTCGGGTACCGGTACCCCTGCCGGGCAGTGCTTGGATTGGCGCGGCCGCGGGTGTTGGCGGCAGCCCACCGCAAAAGGCGCTGATTCCCGCGATCAGGGAATTCCTGGATGAGACGTCGGGCCTGGTGGCATAGAATGAAGCGGATAGTGCCGCCAGAACACTTCAGCGGCGCGGGTCGGACCGGTTCGACCCCTGGGAAGCAACAACAAGCACAAGGAGCCGAAGATGCAGGCTGCATCCGCTGAATTTTATCCGTTTATCGAAGTGTCGCTCGCATGCACCGATGTCGATGCGATGGAACAGTTCTGGGTCGACATGTTCGATGGCAAAGTGATTTTCCGTGGCAAGATGATGGGGCAGCGCTTCAGCCGTATCATCGTTTGCGGTGTTACGCTCGCGTTTCGCGAGGATCCGGATATGCCGGTTCCGCCGGGGCCCGGCGAGGAATTCCTGTTCCGCAACCACCTCGGTCTGCGGGTGACCGATCTCGACGCCGCAATCGAACGGCTCGAGGCGCGCGGCGCCAATTTCGCGATGACGCCGGCGATGGTCCGGCAGTTCCAGCAAATGAAGAAGGATGACGGGGCAAAATTTCTCGAGACCGACTTCGTTGCGCCGCCGCTGACCGCCGAGCGCATGGCTGCCGGCGAATTCAAAATCGATGTCGCGATCCTGGCCGGGCCCGACAATCTCTGGATCGAGCTGAACGAAATCCACGAACCGGCCGATACCAATTGGTTTCCGGGCGCCTGACCGAAAGTCACCGAGGCTTGTGACAGGATGGCAAAGCTTGGTGATTGGTTTTCGCCACACTGGAGCCAACACCCGCCATCGCTCAGTACGCTGCGGCGGTGAGCAACGAAAAGAGCGTAGATTTCCCGAGGAGTCAATGCCATGAATCCGATTGCCAGAGGCTGGATTCTCTACAAACCCGACCCCGGCCTGGTCAAGCAGGAGACCTACGAAATCGACCGGATCGTCGCGGCGGCGCCGGAGAACGCCTACGAAGTCGAGATCGTCAGCCCGGACGAGATCGGTTTGCTGGTCAGCAGCAGCCAGGGGCACAGCGTGTTTCTGCGTGGCAACGAGGCCGATCTGCCGGATTTCGTAATTCCGCGGATGGGTTCGACCACTACCTACTTCGCGATGGCCATACTGCGCCAGCTCGAACGTCTCGGAGTCTACTGTCTGAACGGTTCGCAGGCGGTCGAACTCGCCCAGGACAAGCTTTTTCACCTGCAGGTACTCGCGGCGGCCGGTTTGCCGGTGCCGATGACCATCCTGGTCCAGTTTCCCGTCGCTCCGGATATCGTGGAGCGCGAACTCGGCTTCCCGGTCGTGGTGAAGACGCTGGTCGGCACACAGGGAAGCGGCGTGTACCTGGCGGAGGATCGGGAAAAGCTGATGGACCTGTTGCAGTTCGTGGAAGCCAACAACCCGGCTGCGCAGCTGGTTTTGCAGAAGTATATGTCGGAGAGCCGTGGCCGCGACGTACGGGTGCTTTCGATCGGCGGCCATATCGTCGGGGCGATGGAGCGGATCGCCAAGACCGGGTTCAAGTCGAATTATTCGCAGGGCGGTACCGTAAAGCCATTTGCCTATGGGCCGCGTAACGAAATGTCGGTGGCCGAGACGATGCGGGTGCTCGATATGGATATGGCCGGGCTCGATTTTCTTTACGACGAAGAGGTCGGTTTTCGCATTTGCGAAGTCAACTCGTCACCGGGTTTCGAAGGTCTCGAGCAGGCCTGTGATGTCGACGTCGCGGCAGCCCTTTTTCAGTATCTCGATGTGAAATTCCGGATATCGGCGAAAGCGCGTGCCCGAATTCTCGAACAGAGTAAAAAAGACGGTCCGGCGGACTGACTATCGGCCCGTTTCCGGGCGCAGTCGGGTTCGGCGCGCGGACACGATCCGGTAGACTAACCGTTTCCCCAAACCAGGTATCAGCCGTCATGTTGCATCATCTGAAAAACGTGCTGACCGCGGACGAGGTTGCGCGGTTGCGGCAGATCGCCGAAGAGGCAGGATTCGTGCCCGGTCAGGTCACGAATCCTCACTCGCGGATCAAGAACAATCTGCAGTTGCCGCAAAACGATCCGCGTTCCGAAGAGGCTGGAAAGCTGGTGCGCGCGGCTATTTTCCGCAACCAGATGTTTCGCGACATCGTGGTACCAAAGCAGGTTGCGCGCCCGACCCTGTGTCTTTACGAGCCAGGTATGACCTATGGCTACCACGTGGACGAGGCCGTCTTCCCTTCGACTCCACCGATGCGATCGGATGTCTCCTGCACGGTGTTCGTGTCCGATCCCGACGATTACCAGGGCGGCGAGCTGGAGGTGGAATCCGGAGCCGGGATCGTCAGTTTCAAATGCGCTGCGGGCGAGGCGGTGGTCTACCCGTCAACCACCGTGCATCGCGTCGCGCCGGTTACCGACGGCAGGCGTATCGTGGCCATCACCTGGTTTCAGAGCATGATCCGGGATCAGCGCCAGCGCGATGTGCTGCTGCAATTGCAGCAAGTGGCCAACATCCTGCACACGGCGGGCGACCCCCAGGGCGGGCGCACGATCACCGAGGCGATCCGTACCAACCTGATGAGGATGTGGGCCGAGCTCTAGCCGGCTCCCGGCAGAAACACCGGATCCAGCTTTTGTTCCAGTGCCGGGTGCGCGCTCAGCATCGTTTCCGCCCAGCCAAGTCCGTGCCGGATCTCGGCGCTGAAGCGCTGCCTGCTGTCATTGAGTTCGCGCGCCCGCAATTCGGCCGAATATGCGTGTTCGGGGGCCTTGGCATAACGATTCATAACGCCGCTGCCAAGCGCGTTGGCAATCTCCTCGGGGTCGGTGCTGCTGCCGAAAAACCGGGCCAGTGCCAGCAGTTCGCTTTCCGGAGATCGGAGAAAATCGTCGAAATCCAGCAACCGCAGGCGCTCTGAATGGCTCGCCCGGGCAGTCGAGAACAATGCGACGCATGACAACCAGTTCACTACCGCGCGCTGTGGCAGCGAGAGCTGGTAAAGACGCAGATCGGATTCCGGGCCGCTCAGCGCCAGCAGGTCCTGTAACCGGCTGCGGGCATGGGTCTCCGTGTCGGTGCGGGATCCACCGGCGCGCAGCATCGTCGCGAGGTAATTCTCGAGCGACAGATAAAGTGCCAGCGCACGCGAGTCCGGTGCGGTATCGAGCACCGGCGACAACAGGTTGTTGCAACTGCTCGTCGCCTTGACCAGCGGCAAGCCGTCGATGCGGTAGCGCCGCCCTAGCAGCGCCAGTACAAGGTCGAATACAAGCGGCCAGCGCGCCGGATCGATGAGTGAAAGCGGAGTGGCAAGGTCGCGTTGCGCCGCGGCGAGGCTGCGCAGAACGGGCGGCTCGCGCAGCGGCAGGTAGCCGCCCAGGGCGCCCAGCAAGCGCGATAACAAGGTCGAACCGCAGTGACCGACATGGAAAATCCAGTGCTGTGGCGGCGGTTGCGCCGGTTGGCGGCGAAACCGCGCTTCGAGGTCGTCCAGGCCAACCCAGAAACCGGGGATATCCGCGCTCGAAAGGCGCTCATCCAGAAAGGCGGCCTCGTGATAGGTTCGCTCGTCGAGCTGCAACAACAGCACCCGTTCCACGGTCAGGTCGAGCTGTTGCGGGAACAGCTCTGGAGAGCCGAATAGTTTCTCGAGTTTCTCGAGCGCTCGTTTTTTGTCGAGTATCGCCAAGGCCGTCTTCAGTTCGTTTGTTCAGGCAGGGAAGCCGATGCCAAGCCTACCACCGCCGAATCGCGGGGGCGCGGCGCCCATTTAACCGCCCACGCGCGCGCAGGGTGCCGGTTTGATAGTCGGCGGAGCGCATACCGTCAACGTTAACTCTGGCGCGGACCGTGAGCGTCGTGCAATGCTGCGCCTGCAGGTCGATCATCGAGGCGCCGTCGAAAATCGGGGTGCCGTCGAAAATCGGGGTGCCCGAGCCGGCATTCTCAGGCGCATGATGATCCGGGTGAGAGAATCCGGCGATTGCGAGATTCCACAATTTCCCCGCCCGGTCGAAAATAAGTCCCGGCGGGACGGCATATTCGCTATCCAGCAGATTTTCGTGCTCGCCGATATTGCCACTATCAATGACGCTGCCGGGGGGTGGTCCCGCCTCCCGCAGAGAAGCTTCACCCGGCGCGGGCCGCTGTGCGGCCGTCGTGCCGAACCAGAGCGAGATTGCTGTTGCGACACAGGTAGTCGGGGTGATCTGGAGTGGCATCCGGGCTTGGCCCCGTTGCTGCGCATCCGGCAATGCTACACGGATCTTGCAGCGCGCCGTGAAACACGCTCTGATGCACGTGACGAACCGGGTATGAGGCGGTAATGACCGAGTGGATGCTGGCAGTCGGGCTTGCGGTGGCGGGATTTTTCGCATCGAATCTCGACAACCTCGTGCTGATGGCCGTTTTGCGGGCGTCGGGAGCCAGTGCTGCGCGAATCACGCTGGGCTACTTTACCGCGCTGCTCGTTGTGCTCGTGATTGCCAGCGGAGCCGGCTGGTTGCTGGCGCGGTGGTCAGCGCGGATGACGGGGTGGCTGGGGCTGATACCGCTGAGCCTCGGGGTGGCTGGCCTGCTGCGGATGCACCTGGCAGGCGCGACCGCGGCCGCAGAAGCCGGGACCATGGAAGTCGCACCGGGTTATGCCGCGATCGCGATGCTGATGATCGCGACCAGCGGCGACTCCATCGCGCTTTTTACGGCGACGTTTGCCGACACCGACTCCGGATACTGGGCGGCGATGGCAGTTGCGGTCCTCGCTGCCGGTGTCGCGTGGAGCGCAATCGCGAACGGTCTGGGGGCGCGGATCGGAGCAAATGGCGCGATTACCCGCTACGCGACCCGCCTGGTGCCGTGGATCATGATGGTAATCGGCGCCTATATCCTGCTCGATACCCCGACGGACCTGCTGTGAACCCTCGCCCGCAATAAAGATCAAACATTGCGGCGGGCCCACGGTTAACTGCCGCGGGCGTGAATTAGATAAAATGTCGGGTTCTATGCACAGACCAAACCAATTTTTGCTGTTTCTGGCCGGGCCGGCGCTGTTCGCCTCGGCTGCGGCAGCGGCCGAACAGGCGCCTTTTGTCGAAATCGCCGGTCAGGCAGGTCTCGACTTCGTCCATTTCAACGGTATGACCGGCAAGGAATATTTTGCCGAAATGATGGGGGCCGGGGTTGCGCTGATCGACTATGACGGTGACGGCGATCTGGACGTTTACCTGGTGCAGGGACAGTTGCTCGGCGAGGACGACTCGATCGATGATGCGCTCATCCCTATCGGCGGCGAGCCTCCGTATTCCGACCGCCTTTTTCGCAACGATCTCGAAATTGTCGGCGGCAAGCCCGTGCTGAAGTTCACCGACGTCACCCGAGAGGCAGGCATTGCGGCAACCGGTTACGGTATGGGCGTGGCCAGCGGTGATGTAAACAACGATGGCCATATCGATCTCTACGTCACTAATTTCGGCGAAAATAACCTGCTGTTAAATAATGGCAAAGCGGGTTTCAGCGATGCGACCGCAGACCGCGGTGCAGCCGATTCGCGCTGGAGCGTCAGTGCGTCCTTTCTCGATTTCGATCGCGATGGCTGGCTCGATCTCTTCATCGGAAACTACGTCAACTACACCATGCTTACCCACGAAACGTGCCGCCTGCCGAACGGCATTCCGGATTACTGTTCTCCATCCGCCTACCGGCCGGTCAACGACCGGTTTCTGCACAACCAGGGGGGCGGGAAATTTGCCAACCGCAGCAGCCAGGTGGGTATCGAGAAGATCTTTGGCGCCGCGCTGGGTGTCATTGCCGCCGATTTCAACGGCGATGGCTGGGCCGATGTGTATGTCGCCAATGACGGCGCCGAGAACCAGTTGTGGATGAACGATCAAAAAGGCCGTTTTCGCGACGAATCGCTGCTGGCCGGCACGGCGGTCAACATGGAAGGCAAGGCGGAGGCCAGCATGGGCGTCACCGCGGAGGACTTCGATGGTGACGGCGATATCGATTTGTTCATGACTCATCTGAGCCGCGAAACCAACACGCTTTACGTCAACGACGGTCAGGGCTGGTTCGAAGATCGCACAATGAGTCTTGCGCTCGGACAGAGCAGCCTGTCGGCGACCGGTTTCGGCACGGCCTGGTTTGATTACGACAACGACGGATGGTTGGATCTGTTCAGTGCCAATGGCGCCGTTACCAAGGTCGAGGCACAGATTACGGCGGGCGAAATTCTGCCCCTCCGCCAGGCGAACCAGTTGTGGCGCAACCGCGGCGGCGATCGGGGTTTCGATGAGGTTTCCGCTGCCGCCGGCCCGGTATTCGCATTGAGCGAGGTCAGTCGCGGCGCGGCATTCGGCGATATCGACAATGACGGGGATGCCGATATCGTGGTGACCAACAATGGTGGAGCGGTGAGATTGCTGCAAAACGTGGTTGGCCAGGACAGCAACTGGCTCGGTGTGCGTCTGCTGACCGGCAGCGGCGGACGCGATGCAATTGGTGCGACGCTGACGTTGCGCGCTGCGGACAGAACTTTGTCGCGCCGGGTGCATACCGATGGCAGTTACGCCTCGGCCAGTGATCCGCGAGTGTTGTTCGGACTTGGCGATTTTGATGGCAAGGCCGACCTCGAAGTGCGCTGGCCCGATGGCTCCACTGAGCGGTTCGCGGGTCTCAAGTCCGGCCGTTACCACGAACTGGTCCAGGGTGGCGGAAGCAAATAGATTTCCGCCCGGAGACGACTTATGGCTCATCGAAAAAACCGGACGGCCGGCTTCCTGCGCGACTTTCTCGTGGTGGTGCTCGTGAGCCTGACCAGTTTCGCGGCGCAGAGCCAGACCAACAACGCATTGAACCCGGTGCCGGATCCGGATCTAAGCGGATTCGAGCCGGCAGTGCGCAATGCGCTGCGATCGGCGGCGGATCGGGTGCGAGGGAACATTGGTGTGCGGGACGGGCCGGACGGCGGCTCGGACTTCGGCCGTCTTGGCATGTTGTACCAGGCACACGATCTGCGTATTCCCGCTGCCCAGTGCTTCGACAATGCCATCCTGCTGCAGCCCGGCGAGGCGCGTTGGCGTTACTACCGGGCTTTTCTGCACCAGGAGGACGGCGATGTCGAGGCTGCCATCGCCGGGTATCGCAGGGTGCTGGATCTGGACCCCGAATATTTTCCGGCCGCGGTTCGCCTCGGGCGAATGTACTTGCAGACCGGTGCCAACGACGAGGCCGCGCAATGGTTCCAGAGCGCGCTGCAAACACAACCCGGCGAGGCCGCTGCAATCGCCGGGCTCGGCCAGGCCGAAGTGCAGCTGAAGCGCTATGAAGAGGCGGTCAAACATCTCGAGGACGCGTTGCAAAGGGAGCCTGCGGCCAGCCAGCTGCGTTACCCGCTGGCGATCGCCTACCGTCAGACCGGTCAGACAGAGAAGGCGCGCGAGCAACTGGAACTGCGTGGCGAAGGCCAGGTATCGCTCGACGATCTCTGGCTCGGGCAAATGCACTCGTTGTCATTGAGCTCGGACTACTATGTTCGCGCGGCAATTTACGAACTCAACCGCAAGGACACCGACGCGGCGGCAAAACGTGCCGCTCATGCGGTGAACCTCAATCCGGAGAACGTCGGGGCGCGGGTTCTGTATGGCGGCATTCTCGATAGCCGCGGCGAGACCGACGCGGCCATGAACCAGATCGATGCGGCTTTGGCGCTTGATCCGGAAAACTGGCAGGCGAATTACAATAAAGCGGTACTCCTGGAAAAATCGGGCGATGAGGCAGGCGCTCGCGACTATTACAGGAAAACCCTCGAGGTGCGGAACGATCACTCGCGCTCGCGCAGGCTACTGGCAAATTCGCTGATGCGCGCGGGTGACTATTCGGCCGCGGCAAAAGAATTTCAATCGCTGCGGGAGGCTTTGCCGGAAGAGTCTCAGTTGTTTTTCTGGGAGGGCCTTGCGCTGATCGGTTCCGGCGATTGCGATGGGGCGCGGACGGTGCTGGAAGAAGGATGGAATGCGCACCCGTCGTCGCCGGTGCTGGCGCAGGGCGTGCTCCGGGTTCTTGCAACGTGCAGTCGGGCGGAGCCGGCGCGGCTCGACGAGGCGCTTGCGATTGCCGACCGGTTGGCGCGGCAGCAGCCGAGCATCGCGCATCTCGAAACCGTTGCGATGCTTGTTGCGGCGACCGGCCGCTACGATGCCGCGGTGGACGTGCAGACGCAGGCGATTTTCGAGGCTGCCAAGGCCAACCAGGTGGAGCGCTACCCTGGCCTGTCGATCAACGTGCAGCGTTATCAGAAAAACGAGGCGGCATCGGAGCCGTGGCAACCGGATGATCCGATCTTCGCGCCGCCGCCCCTGCGGGGCAG
>PKUM01000298.1 GCA_002868855.1 Chromatiales bacterium
ACGATGATCGTCACGGATCACACGTGGCACGAGGGTTCTCGGCTCAATACTGACCGGCTGATAAACGACCCGTTGTTTCTCCGGGTCGTAGCGAACTTCGACGTTACCCGACAACGGGAAATCCTTGCGAAACGGGTGGCCGATAAAACCGTAATCGGTAAGTATGCGCCGCAGATCCGGGTGGCCGCGAAACAGGATACCGAACAGATCGAAAGCCTCGCGCTCGAACCAGTCGGCGCTTGGCCAGATAGTCATAATGCTGTCCACCACGGGGACATGTTCGGAAGGAACAAAAACGCGCAGACGGATGCGCCAGTTATTCCGTACAGAAAGCAGGTGATAGACCACCGCGAAGCGGCGCGGATCGCCATTCTCACCGTCGTCGCCATCGCTGCGGGAAACGCCGCGACTGAACCCGCTGGAAGTAGCACCGAGCGTATTCCACTCGGCCTTGCCGTAACCCAGATAATCGACACCGCAAATGTCGATCAGCTGTTCGAACGCAAAAGCTTCCTCGCCTTGCAGCTGCGCACAAACCTCAATGAGCTGCTCCGCATCGAGCTCATAGGTGAGCTCCCCGCAAGTCGATTCAACCCGCTGCAATACGCCCGCGAAAGACGCATCAATTCGCTCAGCCAGGTTGTCCAGTGCCCTGCTCATCTGACCACTAACGTGAAATCGTGTTGGTGCGGCGAATTTTGTTCTGCAACTGCAGAATTCCGTAAAGGAGCGCTTCCGCGGTGGGAGGGCACCCCGGGACATAAACATCGACCGGAACGATGCGGTCGCAGCCGCGAACAACCGAATAGGAATAATGGTAGTAGCCGCCACCATTGGCGCACGAGCCCATTGAGATCACCCACCGCGGTTCCGGCATTTGATCGTAGACCTTGCGTAACGCGGGCGCCATTTTGTTTACCAGGGTACCGGCAACGATCATTACGTCCGATTGGCGGGGACTCGGCCGGAATACGATGCCGAAGCGATCGAGATCGTAGCGGGCAGCGCCTGCGTGCATCATTTCAACCGCACAGCAGGCGAGACCGAAAGTCATCGGCCACATGGAACCGGTTCGGGCCCAGTTGATCAGGTTATCCAGCGTGGTCGTGCGAAACCCCGACTCCTCGACTGGTGCAGCCGCGCTCTCTGCTAATCCCACTCGAGCGCCCCTTTCTTCCACTCATAAATGAAACCGACCACCAGCAAGAGCAGAAAAACCGCCATTGCAGCCAGTCCGAACAGGCCAATGCTGTCGAGGGCGACCGCCCACGGGAAAAGAAAAGCGATCTCGAGATCGAAAATAATGAAGAGAATTGCCACCAGGTAGTACCGCACGTCGAACTTCATGCGCGAATCCTCGAAGGCCTCGAATCCGCACTCGTAGGGTGACAGTTTTTCGGAATCTTTCGAGCCGCTGCCAAAGACGAACCCGAGAGTCAAAAGCACAACACCTAGGGCGGCACTGATGGCCAGGAATATCAAGATCGGCAGGTACTGTTGCAGCACGAAGTGCTCCTGGTACTCATTGTACGAACCTGTGGGCTGGCAAAGCCCCGCCGGTTACGTGTCCTTTTAGTTGGTGCCGATGGCCGGACTCGAACCGGCACGGCTTGCGCCACTGCCCCCTCAAGACAGCGTGTCTACCAATTCCACCACATCGGCTAATCGACGGCCACTTTTATTCTTCGACCGCTTCGTCCCCGCTCTCGGAAGGCTGCTCACCGTCCGCGCTGACCGGAATCTCGGGTAATTCGATACCCTCGTCCGGCAACGTCACATCTGGCGCGGGCAGCATCTGCTGAATCGACTCGGCTGCCGGCTCGATCTGCTCGAGCAGGCTTTGCGGCGCCTGGCGCTGGCTTGCAAGGAATGCCAGCGTCATGCTGGTGGCAAAGAACAGCGTTGCCAATACCGCCGTGGAACGACTCAGAAAACTGGATGATCCGCGCGCGCCGAAGACGGTCCCGGACGCACCGGCCCCGAATGCCGCGCCCGCCTCGGCGCCCTTGCCTTTCTGCATGAGGACGAGGCCGATCAGGGCCATGGCCACAAAAACATGCACGATCAAGATTGTCGTCTGGAGCATTGGATACTTTCCTCAAGCCTTGGCGGCAGCGCAAATCCGGAGAAACTCCTCCGCCTGCAGGGACGCACCGCCTATCAGGCCGCCATCGATATCGGGCATCGCCAAAAGCTGAGCGGCATTCGCTGCTTTGACGCTGCCACCATAGAGCAGCCTGATCGAGCCGGCAATTTTATCATCCTTGGCGGCAATCATCCCACGAATCAATGCGTGAACGGCCTGCGCCTGCTCGGGCGAAGCGGTTTTGCCGGTTCCAATCGCCCAAACCGGCTCATACGCGATCACGGCACGGGCAAACGCCGCAACGCCTGCCACGTCCAGCACTGCATTGACCTGACGTTCGATCACCAGCCGGGTCTCGTCGGCATCGCGCTGCGCCAGCGTTTCGCCAACACACAAAATCGGCTCAAGCTGCGCCTGCTGCACAGCCACGAACTTGCGCGCTACCGTGCTGTCGGTCTCGCCAAAAATCTCACGCCGTTCCGAATGGCCAACGATTACGTACTTGCAGCCGGTCTCACCCAGCATCGATGCGGCAACTTCGCCGGTGTAGGCGCCACTTTCCTCGGTCGAACAATTCTGGGCACCCATCAGGATACCGCTACCATTGAGCAGCCGGGCGACTTCAGCCAGATACGGAAACGGTGGGCAGACCAGGATATCGCAGCCCCCGCGCACGTCGTATCCGTCCAGCAATCCACCGATCAGCCGGGAATTGGCATCCCTGCTGCCATGCATCTTCCAGTTGCCTGCAATAAGCGACGTTCTCATGGGCACCTAAGGCTTTGAATTTCAGAAATAAAAAAGAGCACTCCAGCGGACACGGACAAAGTCCGCATACCGGAGGCCCTGACAAATCGCGCGCAAGCTTACCGGGCTGACCGCCTTAAATCAATGATACGCCCGGCGGCCCTGCACTTAGGCGGGGCTCCGTACGGCGGCTTCGACGGCCTGCGCGAGCTCGGAGGCGGTTTTCTCCACCAGACCCAACTCATCTCCCTCGACCATTACGCGAATAACGGGCTCGGTTCCGGAGGCACGCAACACGACCTGGCCACGATCCCCAAGATCGCTTTCAGCCCGTGCCTGGGCCGCCTGGATGCCTTCATGCGTCTGCAGATCCACTCTTGCCCCGGCACGCACATTGATAAGCTGCTGCGGATAGAGCCTCATTCCCCGCCCAAGCTCGCTCAGCGACTTTCCGGCGCGTTTCACTATCGCCAGAACCTGCAGCGCCGTAACCAGGCCATCGCCGGTCGTGGTCCGGTCCAGACAGATCATGTGACCGGAGGTTTCGCCCCCCAGGATGCCGCCGGACTGCCTGAGTTTTTCCAGAACATAGCGATCACCGACCTTTGCACGGACAAACTCAATGCCACGTTCCTGCAGCGCGCGTTCGAGCCCGAGATTGCTCATCACGGTTCCGACGACCGGCCCCTCCAGCTCACCCGCGGCCTGTTTTTCCGTGGCCAGCAGGAACAGAAGCTGGTCCCCGTCAAGCAATGTGCCCTTCTCGTCCACCATCAGCAGGCGGTCGCCATCGCCGTCCAGCGCGATTCCGAGATCGGCACCGACACCCTTGACGGTGGTCTGCAAAAACCCGGGTGCGGTCGATCCGCAACCATCGTTGATATTGCGGCCATTCGGGGAGCAGCCGATCGGCACGATTTCGGCACCCAGCTCGGCAAGGCATCGCGGCCCAACCTTGTACCCGGCGCCGTGCGATGTATCGATGACTATCTTCATTCCGGTAAGGTCCAGGTCGGCCGGAAACGTCGAGCGCAGAAAATCCTGGTACTTGATTCGAGCGGTATCTACACGTTTCGCCCGCCCCAGACGGCTTGAGTCCCGGGTCAGCACCGGCCCGTCGACCAGCGCCTCTATCTGCAATTCGATTTCGTCCGAGAGCTTTGCGCCATTGGAATCGAAGAACTTGATGCCATTGTCGAAAAACGGATTATGCGAGGCGCTGATTACGACCCCGAGATTAGCGTCGAAACTGTTCGTGATGTAGGCAATGCCCGGGGTCGGCAGCGGCCCCAGCATGTAAACGTCAAATCCGGCCGCAACGAAACCGGCTTCCAAAGCGGATTCGAACATGTATCCGGAAACCCGGGTGTCCTTGCCAATGACGACGGAACCGCCATCTGGCGCCATGACCCTCGCCGCAGCGTTGGCCAGGCGCAACGCAAAATCAACGGTCATGGGCTCACGGCCAACCTGCCCACGAACCCCGTCCGTGCCGAAATACTTCCTGCTCATCTGCTCAACTTCCCTTTATTTCCGGACTGCACCAAGTGCCGTCACAACCCGCAACGCATCCACCGTTGGCGCGACATCATGGGTGCGTATGATACTCGCACCCTTCATCAATGAAATCGTCGCCGCAGCGAGGCTGCCGTACAGTCGCTGATCGACCGCGCGATCAAGAATCGCCCCGATCATGCTCTTGCGCGATATACCTACCAGAACCGGCAGGCCGAATTCCGTGAGTCGGTGCAGATTATTGAGAAGAAGCAGGTTGTGTCGCAGCGTTTTGCCAAATCCGAACCCCGGATCGATCACCAGCCGCTCACGCGCCATTCCTGCCCGGCAACAGCTTTCGACACGTTCGCCAAGGAAAGCGGCAACGTCGGTCACTACGTCATCGTAGTCGGGTGCGTCCTGCATCGTTCGCGGCTGGCCCTGCATGTGCATCAGGCAAACCGGGACCTCGAGCGAAGCCGCCACTTCCAAAGCGCCTGGCTCACGCAAGGCCCGCACATCGTTGATGAAAGCGGCTCCGGCGGCGACTGCCGCCTGCATAACTTCAGGCTTGCTGGTATCGATCGAGATAACCGCGTCACAGCTGGCACGAATTGCCTCGATTACCGGGACGACCCGCGAGATCTCGGTTTCACTGTCTACCGCGGCTGCGCCTGGACGGGTCGACTCGCCGCCCACGTCGATCAGCTCGGCGCCCTCCTCGACCATCTGCCGTGCCCTGGCCGCTGCTTGCGCGGTATCCGGATAGGCGCCACCGTCGGAAAACGAATCCGGCGTAACGTTGAGGATACCCATCACTACGGGGCGTGACAGGTCCAGAAGTCTATGACCACAATTGAGCTGCATAAACCAGTGCCTGAAACGAAAGGACCGGCAGCGGAAAACCACTGCCGGTCGGTTTAGTCGAACCTGTGGAGCGGACTAGTGCTGGCTCGCAGGACCGCCAATCTGGCCCTCGCCGCCCTTCGATTCATCCGACTCCACCCCGGTCGGCGCCGCAGGCGGCGTCGGCGTGTCCGTCCAGTCCGGCGGCGGCCGCGGATCCCGTCCCGCCATAATGTCGCTAATCTGCTCTTCCGAAATCGTCTCGTATTTGATTAGCGCATCCGCCATCGAATGCAGCTTGTCGAGATTTTCCGTCAGGATCGACTCCGCACGTTCGTAATTGCGGTCGATAATCGAGCGAACTTCTTCGTCTATCACGTGCGCGGTAACGTCGGATACCTGCTTGTGCTGGGTTACCGATCTCCCGAGAAATACCTCACCGTCCTCCTCGGTGTAGGTCAGGGGACCGAGCCGCTCGGAGAAACCCCACTTGGTGACCATGTTGCGGGAAATATCCGTGGCTCGCTCGATATCGTTGGACGCGCCCGTCGTCACACAGTCCGGACCAAAAATCAGCTTTTCGGCTATTCGTCCGCCGAACAGGCTTGAAATCTGGCTCTCAAGCCGTCGCATGCTATGGCTGTAACGGTCTTCTTCCGGCAGAAACATGGTCACGCCGAGAGCACGGCCACGCGGAATGATCGTGACCTTGTAGACCGGGTCATGATCCGGAACCGAGAGACCGACAATTGCGTGACCCGCCTCATGATAGGCGGTCAGCTTGCGCTCGTCCTCGCTCATGACCATCGAGCGCCGTTCGGCACCCATCATGATCTTGTCCTTGGCCTTCTCGAATTCTTCCATCGTCACGGTGCGCCGGTTCGCGCGCGCGGCGAACAGTGCCGCCTCGTTGACCAGGTTAGCCAGATCGGCACCGGAAAAACCGGGCGTGCCGCGGGCGATGACCATCGGACGGACGTCGTCATCTACCGGAATCTTGCGCATGTGAACCTTGAGAATCTGCTCGCGGCCACGCACATCCGGCAACGGAACGACCACCTGGCGGTCGAATCGACCCGGCCGAAGCAGCGCGGGATCGAGTACGTCGGGGCGGTTGGTCGCGGCGATGACGATAACGCCCTCGTTACCCTCGAACCCGTCCATTTCGACCAGCAACTGGTTCAGGGTTTGCTCGCGTTCGTCATGTCCACCGCCGAGTCCGGCGCCGCGATGACGACCAACGGCATCGATCTCGTCGATAAAAATGATGCAGGGAGCATGCTTTTTAGCCTGCTCGAACATATCCCGGACACGCGACGCTCCGACACCGACGAACATCTCCACGAAATCGGACCCGGAAATGGTAAAGAACGGCACTTTCGCCTCGCCCGCAATCGCGCGTGCCAGCAGCGTCTTACCGGTACCCGGAGAGCCCACCATCAGCACGCCCTTGGGAATCTTGCCGCCGAGCCGCTGAAACTTCGCGGGATCTTTCAGGAACTCGACGATTTCGACGACCTCTTCCTTGGCCTCTTCAACACCGGCCACATCGGCAAAAGTCACGTTCACCTGGTCTTCGCCAAGCAGCCGAGCCCGGCTCTTGCCAAACGCCATCGCCCCGCGGCCTCCGCCGCCGCCCTGCATCTGGCGCATGAAATATACCCAGACGGCAATCAGCAACAGGATCGGGAACGACGAGATAAACAACTGCATCAGGAAGCTCTGGCGCTCAGGCGGCGCCGCTTCTGTTCTGACATTGTTCTCCTGCAGCACGCCGATCAAGGCGGTATTGTCGGTCTCCGGGTTGTAAGTCATGAACTCGCCGGATCCGACCCGCTGGCCGATGATCTTGTCACCCTTGAATGTCACGGTATTGACGTTGCCGTCTTTGACATCCCGGAGAAACTCGGAATAGGCGATCGTATCGACCTGTCCGGTGCTGGTATTGAAACTGTTGAACACCGAGATCAGCACGACCGCGATCACGACCCAGAGCAGGATGTTTTTTGAAAGATCGTTCAATTTCCGTCCTCAGTCATCGAACCCGGCGCGTCCCGCGCCACGGGGCCTTAAGGCGCCTTGATCCAGTGGTCCGACCCTACACGATACGCAGATTTCGCGCCAGCAAGTACACCTCACGGCTGGCGGAGCGCGATGCAGGGGGCTTGCAAACCTTTACCTTCGAAAAATGCTTCCTCAGTTCCAGCAAAAACGGGTCGAAACCCTCGCCCTGAAATACTTTGACCAGAAAAGCGCCGTTCGGTGCCAGCCAGTCGCGCGAAAACGCCAGCGCGAGTTCCGCCAGGTAAATCGATGCCGGCTGGTCAACCGCGGCCACCCCACTAAGGTTGGGGGCCATATCCGATATAACAAGATCGATTTTGTGCTTTTCCAGCGCCGTCTCGAGCCTCCTGAGGACGTCTTCGTCGCGAAAGTCTCCCTGGATGACCAAAACGCCGTCAATTTCCTCCATCGGCAGGATATCGAGAGCCACAACCCGGCAAGCGCCGCCAAACCGGCTCACAACGTACTGCGACCAGCCACCCGGCGCGGCTCCAAGGTCAACCACCGACATTCCGGATCTGAGCAATTTCTCACTCCGGTCGATTTCGGCGAGTTTGAACGATGCGCGCGAGCGCCAGCCCTGCTGTTCGGCCAATTTGACATAAGGGTCGCTGAGATGGCGTTGCATCCAGCCGCTGCGTCGACGTTTCGACATCAACTACCCCCCGCTCCGTGTAAGGCTATAATTGCCCGGTGAACCTGACCGACCAGCAAAAACGAAAGCTCCGCGGCTATGCACATGGCATGAAACCCGTGCTGTGGCTGGGCGCCGAGGGCGCCAGCCAGGCCGTCCTCGCCGAACTCGAAACTGCCCTCGATCATCACGAGCTGATCAAGGTCAAGCTGCGCGTCGGTGATCGCGTTGCCCGCGATGCCGCCATCGCGGCAATGTGCGAAGCCAGCTCTGCAGAACTGGTGCAGCGTATCGGCAATGTTGCGGTGCTGTTCCGGCGCAATGAGGAAAATCCGCGGGTCAATCTCTAGAGGCGCCCCACACCCTCGCGAACAGCAACGCGACGCCGCCGCCAACCACACCGAAGTACATCACGCTGGCGACTCCGTGCAGCGCCGCAAAACTCGCCGCCGACCCCTCCGCGCCTTCGCGCGCGGCCGCCATCAGCGGGCGTAACCACCATTCTCCGGCTGCCGCCAGCAACCACATCGTTGCGACCACGATCTTTGGCCAGAGCGGCAGGTCCGGATAACAGCGCCGCCACAACAGCAGCAACAGCGGCGCGCTGATCAAAGAAACATAAGCCTCGACGGTAAAAAGCCGCCCGGCAACCAGCCCGGCAAGAGAACTATCCGGCAGCACTGCAAACAGCATCGGCGCCACGACCACTCCGATCGTCCACAGGCTGCCGATCCAGATCACTAGTACGGCCCGTCCGGTGATGCCCAGAATCGTAGTCATGGGTTTTCGGCTGCAGGCGCACCGCCCAAGCGACTCGCAAGGTCAGGCAGAAGCATCGGCAAAACCAGTCAGATGTAGCGGACCTTGACGATTTCGTAGGTGCGAATGCCACCCGGCGCCTGCACATCCACCACATCGTCTACCTGCTTCCCGATCAGGGCCCTCGCAATCGGTGAGCCGATCGAGATTAACCCGTGCTTTATGTCGGCCTCGTCTTCGCCAACGATCTGATAGGTAATCTCTGAACCATCGTTGTCGTCGAGCAGATCGACGGTGGCGCCGAAAACCACTCTGCCGCCGGCATCGACCCGCGTCACGTCAATGATCTCGGCGAGCGAAAGCTTGGCTTCGATCTCCTTGATCCGGCCCTCGATAAATCCCTGCTGTTCCTTGGCAGCGTGGTATTCGGCGTTCTCCTTGAGATCACCGTGTGCGCGCGCCTCTGCAATCGCTTTGATTACAGTCGGCCGGTCGACGCTTTTCAGCCGCTTGAGTTCGTCTCGCAACTTCTCCGCGCCGCGCGCGGTCAGCGGGACTCTGTTCATACACTCATCTCCCGATGCAAATCCTGCAGCCGATTCACCTCGACGTCGTCAATGTGATCGAGTGCGTCGCAGGTCGCCTTTGCGGCTGAAATTGTCGTGTAGTACGTGACCTTGTAGTGAACGGCCTCGGCCCGGATCGATTGCGATTCCGTGATCGCCTGCTTGCCTTCCGTAGTGTTGACGATCAGGCTCACTTCGCCATTTTTGATCATATCCACGATGTGCGGTCGTCCCTCGCGGACCTTGTTGGCGCGCCGGCACCGCACCCCGGCTTCCTCCAGCGCGTCGGCCGTCCCGTGGGTACCTACAATTTCAAAACCCCGGCCCACCAGGCTTTGCGCACGCTCGACGGCGGCCGGCTTGTCGCGATCGCGAACCGACAGCAGCGCCGTACCGGACAACGGCAACACCACGCCTGACGCAAGCTGTGCCTTGGCGTAGGCCTCGCCGAAAGTTCGCCCGGTGCCCATCACCTCGCCGGTCGATTTCATCTCCGGA
>PKUM01000256.1 GCA_002868855.1 Chromatiales bacterium
AGGCCGTCCTGGTTGCCCCTAAGAACCTCTATGACAGCCTGCGACTGCCATTCGTGCTCAATGCAAAAACCCGGATTGCACACCGTCGGCTGTTGCGGTTTGCACGTAGAAGGCTGGCGATTGAATCGGCGGCATCCTCACTAGTGGCTCAGCATGTGGACCGCCTCGACAGCTCGATTGACAAGTTCCTGAAAACTCATCTCAGGCAAGTGCGCCGAGTGGCGGAATTTCTCGCCTATGAGCGCCTCTTCAGTTTGTGGCACAGGGTTCACATACCATTCTTCATCTTGCTGGTCATCTCGGTGATCGTGCATGTCGTTGCGGTGCACTGGTACTGATGCGCGGCGTGGGGAAATCGTTGTTGCGGCGGTTGCCGGTTACGCCGACGCTTGGGTTGGTTCTGGCAGTGGTTTTGGCACCGGCCGCATCCGCGTCGGTTCTGGAGAAACTGGTAATGCCTGGTCCGGTGGCGGCCGCCCATCAGGATATTGAAGGCGAATGTGCCCAATGTCACATCAGGGGCTCGGGTATCTCGGAGCAAAAGCTGTGTGTCAACTGTCATCAGAGAGTAGGGCGGGATATCGATTCAGGTAGCGGATTTCATGGCAAGAACACGCGTGCGGCCACCGAAAACTGCTCCTCCTGTCATACCGATCACGAAGGCCGCGATGCGAGCATGATCGATTTTGACCCGAACGTTTTCGATCATGCTTTCACCGACTTCCCCCTGTCTGGGGCTCACGCCGTTGCCGAATGCGAGTCCTGTCATCGATCCGGTACGGTGTATGCGGCAACCGCATCGGAGTGTGTAGCCTGTCATCGCGAGCAGGATCCGCACCGCGAGCAACTGGGGACTTCGTGCGGTGATTGTCACTCCGAAAGCGAATGGACAGGAGCGACATTTGAGCATGACCTGACGGGTTTTCTGCTGACCGGTGCGCACACCAAAGCAACCTGTGAAAGTTGCCACCGCAGCCCGGTGTTTGCGGACGCCTCCCCGCGGTGTGTTGACTGTCATCGAAACGAGGACGTTCACAAGGGCGGCAACGGTGAGAACTGCGGGGACTGCCACGCTACCAGTAACTGGTCGTCGCTCAGATTCGATCATCTTGGGCTCACGGGTTTCGGCCTCAGCGGCGGCCACGACGGTCTGACCTGCGATTCCTGCCACGCTACTGCAGATTTCGCCGCGCAGCGCGACGCAACCTGTCACACCTGCCATGCCGGCGATGACGTTCACAGCGGCAGTCTCGGCTCTGACTGCGCAAGCTGTCACGCAGTAGCGGATTGGGCGGTGACGAGCTTCGATCATTCCGCGGTCAGCAATTTCGAGCTACGCGGCGCCCACACTTCAGCACCCTGCGCCGCCTGCCATACCGGTTCCGCTGCCGAACCCGTTGCCAGCGAATGCGGTGCATGCCATGCGGACGACGATTCCCATCGCGGCCAACTTGGGGCGAACTGCGCAAGTTGTCACGGTGAGGTTACATGGGCGGAAGGTATTCGATTCGATCATGGACTCACTGCCTTTCCGTTGCTGGGGCAACACGAACAACTGGTATGCGCCAGTTGCCACGAGTCGCAGGCATTCCATGACGCCGCGGCAGGTTGTGCGGACTGTCATGGCGAAGATGACCCACATGCTGGAGCGCTGGGTCAGGAATGCGGGGAATGTCATAACCCGGCATCGTGGAACGCGACGCTTTTCGACCATGACACCGCCACCCAATTTGCGCTGACCGGCGAGCACATCGGACTGGCCTGCGACGCCTGTCATCGTGACTCGGCGACGGCGGCGGCAAGCGTTCCGACACAGTGCGGACAATGCCACCAGCGTGACGACAGGCATGACGGGCGTTTTGGTCCTGACTGCGGAAGTTGCCACTCAACAACCTCCTTTGCACGGGTTGCCGAATTATGAAAACTAATCGGGGAGCAAGGTCAGGCAGGGGCGTTTTTGCGACGCTTTTTCTGGTTTCCGCAATCTTGCTGAGTTTTGCCTCACCTTCGCTGTTGGCCCAATCCAGTTTTACTTCACCGTTTGATCATTACACGACCGGATATCGTCTCGACGGTGCCCATGAATATGTCGACTGCGAGTCCTGTCATGTCTATGGCACTTTCGCCGGTACCCCGACGCAGTGCTGGGATTGTCATCGGTCTGCCAGCCTGGTGCGGGCCACGGTCCAGCCGGCGACGCATATTACGACCTCGGAACGCTGCGACTCCTGTCATCGCACCGCGGCCTGGGTGCCAATCGCGAGAATCGACCATCTCGAGACTTACGGCACATGCCAGAGCTGCCATGACAATCGGCGGGCCGCCGGTAAACCGACAAACCACTTGCCGACTGACAACCAGTGCGACAACTGTCATCGGACCACGGCCTGGACTCCGGCGTTTTTCGACCATGCCGGAATCGACAGCAATTGCGCGTCGTGTCACAACGGAACAACGGCCCAGGGCAAGCCGACCGACCACATTCCGTCGACCAATGTGTGTGAGGACTGTCACAACACGATGTCGTTCAGCCCGGTTGCACGAGTCGATCATCTGCAGGTGATGGGAACGTGTTCGGGATGTCACAACGGAGTCATTGCACGCGGGCAGCATCCGCAACATATCCCGACGATGGATGAATGCGATACCTGCCATTCACCGGCGGGGTGGCGGCAATGATCCGGGCGTTGACCGCATGCCTGCCGCTGAGCGTGTTGGCCAGCGGATTGCTGACGTTTGCCCCCGTCCACGCCGTTGACAGGGCTATCGAGGACGTGCGTCTGTCGCGCACGGGCGACAACGCCGAGGCCATGATCGATCTCGCCTGCTCAATGCGCTACGTCGATCATACGCCGGACGGTTCGGGCCAGGAATTGCGTATTCACTTAAGAGTATCTCCGGTCTGCTGGCGCGAACTTGGAGGCATCCGCAGCGAAGTCTTGCGGCCGGAAGGCCGGCAGATGGCGGGCATAGAAGAACTGGAATTCGATGCGGCTTCCTTGAGTGCCGTTAACCTGACCGTTCGATTTTCCAGGCCAGTGGTCTTCGAGGTATCCCAGAGACTGTCGGGACTGCGGATAGCGGTCGATACGGGTGCTCATGCTGAGGCCAGGCCGTTGGAGCCGCTGACCCAGCCGCAACGCCCGGTCAAACGGCGGCGCGCCGCGACAACAAACCGTGCGAGGTCTGCGCCGAGCCTGGCGGCGTTGACGAGGTCGGGAACGGAGGTCACGCCCGCGGGCGATCGCTTCGCCATTCAACTGTCTGCCTACGCTGACAATCGCAGCATCCCCACGCCAATATTCGATGCTACGCCGGAGACAAAGATCTATACCCGCGAGCATCGTGTCGATGGACGCCTTTTTACTTCGCTTCGTATCGGTTTCTTCGAAACCGAGCAGGAAGCACAGGATGTTTCGACACAACTGGCTGAGCAATTTCCGGAGCTTGTCATCGTCGTTGCCAGACCCGGGGAACAGTCAGTGGCGGACAAGAGTGCCGTAGCTGCAGCGAGTGGCAGGATCGTGGCTGCATCGGGCAGCGGGGCAGGGGGCGCGGACGAAGATCTGCTGCGATTGATGGGCGAGGCAAAAGACGCACTGCGCGAAGGTGAGCTGGAACGAAGCGTGTCGCTCTACACCCGGGCGTTGGAATTGCCGGGCACCGAGCACCGCCGCGAGGCTCGGGAGTATCTCGGGCTTGCTCGCGAACGCAATGGGCAGCTGGCTCATGCGCGAGCCGAGTACGAGGCCTTTCTGGCGGAATTCCCTGAAGGTCCGGATGCGGAGCGCGTCCGGCAGCGCCTCGCGGGGATGCTCTCGGCCGCGCAGAACCTGGCGTTAAACAACGCGGCGAGACGCAGGCCTGTGGTGGCGGATTCGGCGCAAGAATCGCGCTGGGATTTCCATGGTGGGGTGTCGCAATACTACCGCCATGACGCCGTGGAGCCGTCCACGGACGGCATTGATTCGTATTCGCAGTCGGCCGTGATGTCATACGGTGATTTCTGGACCCGCCGCGAAGGTGACCGGGTGGACATCGAAGCCCGCTTTGCCGGCGGATTTAACTATGAACTGTCCAGAGATCGTTACGGTGATGGAAACCAGGCGCTGGTCTCAGACGCGTATTTGCAATTCGATGACCGCGAATCCGGAATCGGCGCACGAGTTGGGCGACAGACTCAATACGGTAAAGGAATTCTCGGCCGGTTTGATGGCGCGAATCTGAGCTACGAATGGCGCCCGGGTCTGGCGATCAATGTCACCGGCGGACTGCCCGCCGATACGCCGCGTCATTCGCCGGATGGCCGCCGGGTTTTCGTCGGCATGAGCGTCGATGCGGAGAACCTGGCCGACAATCTGGATGTCAGCCTGTTTACTCACATCCAGCGTTTCGATGGCGTGGCAGATCGTGAGGCGGTCGGCGGCGAGGCGAGGTATCGCGCCCAGCGCTGGAATCTCGTTGCCTCGACTGACTACGATTTCTCCTATGGGGTACTGAACTGGGCGTTAGTCTCCGCTGCGCTGCGCGCCTCCGACCGCATTACGCTTAATGCCCGGGCAGACATTCATGCCTATCCGTTCCTGACTACCGGGAATGCTCTTATAGGCCAACCTGTGTCGACCATAGACGATCTGAGTGCGGTGTATTCGGAAGGTCAGATCCGGAGGCTCGCCCGAGATCGCACAGCCCAGGCCCGAACCGCGGCGTTCGGAATCTCTGCCGTGATGACGGATCGACTGCAACTGAATGCAGACCTGAGCTACAGCCACATCGACGCGACGGAAAGTTCGGGCGGAGTGGACGAAATTCCGGACAGCGGCGACCAGTTCTATTTCGATGTCAGCCTCATTGGCTCGAGCCTGCTGCGGGTCGGGGACACCACCATCTTCAGCCTCCGCCGCAGCACGACTTCCAATGCCACTACCAATACGCTGATGGTTGATATGCGATACCCGGTTGGCGAGGGCCTGAGGCTGAGCCCGCGGGTTGCCGTTTCGCAACGCGAATACAGTTCTGACGATACCTCGCAGTGGGTTGTTTCGCCGATGCTGCGATTACTGTACCGGTGGCACCGGCGCTACCGTTTCGAACTCGATGTCGGCGCACGCTGGACCGACCGCGATCTTGAACAGACCTATTTTGACGATACTGTCTTCAAGGACGACGAGCAGTGGACGGAGTATTACATCAACCTCGGATATCAGGCGGAATTCTAATGACGAATTATTCTGTGTCGGCATTGGCCCGACGTTTCGCTCCATTACTTCTTGCATCGATGCTGATGGCGGGTTGTGCGAGTAAATCCCCGTTAATGAGTGAGCGGTTGGATGAGCGTACCGGGGTCACCATCACGGCGCTCGATTTACCGGTAACGCTGGCGCGCGAGGCGCCTGATCTTGCCTATAGTTCGCGTGACTATGCATTCGTCGGGCCGGTCGAGTTCAATCGAATGGGACAGCGTAGTTACTATCTTTGGATTGGCATGGCCTCAACCGTCGATCGGTCGAGAACGCGAGAAGCGCCACCTGCACCTGTAGCGCTCTCTATTCTGGCCGCTGGGGTACCGCTGGTGGTTGAGCTCGAAGAGTGGGACGACGGCAGGGGCCAGACGCTGTATCAGACAAATCTTCCGGTCTACGCGACCTACCGGGCGGCCGTCTCACTGGACATCATCAAATTGCTGGCAAATGCGGACACTTTGCGAATCGGTCTCGAGGGCGCCGCCGAATCCTGGCATTACTCGACATGGAGCGGCACCTCGCAGGAATGGCTCGCGCTCGCCGACTGGGAGTCGACGCTTCCGGAAAATCGCGAGGCATACACCCGACGCCGCTAAATGTCGGTGCAACGTCGAACCATGCGCCGCCGTCGCGAAAACCGCTGATTTTGCACGCATGGCGTAGACACAGCATTGTCAGCGGTTGCGACCCATTTTCTCGTGACTACTGACCCAATCGCCGGCGAGGACGGCACAGGCCAGGGAAATATCGCCTGCAAGGACCGTCGCCGCGACAATTTCTGCGAATTTTTTCGCCTTGTCTTTGCCATTACAACCGAGCATCTCGAGACATTCGCGCTGAGTCGGCAGGGCGGTGCCGCCGCCAAACGTACCCACGATCAGCGATGGCAGCGTAATTGAGAAGTAATAATCGCCGTTGCCGAGTAACTCGCTGACGACCAGGCCGCCGTGCGATTCCACGACGTTTGCCTCGTCCTGGCCCGTGGCAATGAAAAGCGCTGCAATGCCATTGGCCGAATGCGGGCCGTTATAGGCAGCACCGGCAAGCATCGCGCCGGTATTGGAAATATTGCGCGCCTCCCAGAGTTGCCGGGTATCTACCCCCATTAATCGTTGCAGCGTTTCCCGGGGGAATACCGTCTCGGCGATTACGCGCGTCCCGCGCGTATGCAGCATATTCATGTGCGAGTGCTTTTTGTCGGTGTCCATGTTTCCGGACAACTGGTAACGATACGAACCTTTGTACGCGGATTTGATCCACAGACAGGCGGCATAGGTCGCCTTACTCACCATATTCTGTCCTGCGGCATCGCCGGTGGTGTAATTGAATCGCAGGTAGCGGGTCCGCGCGACCGACCATTGCTGGATGTGGGTGAGCTTGCCAATCCGCGTGGTGGATTCCGCGGCCGCCTTGATTTCCGCAAAATGATTTTCTACCCAGGCGCCGAATTCACGAGCCTCTCTCGCATCGGTAAAAACAAACGCCGGAGCGCGCTGCATGAACTGTTCGACCACGGTGGTTTTGACACCGCCGCACTCGCTGATCGCACGCATGCCGCGACTGTAGCTGGCAACAAGAGTGCCCTCGGTCGTCGCCATGGGAATCAGAAAATCGCCGCTTGCGTACTCGCCGTTTATTCGCAGCGGTCCGGCAATCCCGAGAGGAACCTGAGCGACGCCGATGAAATTCTCGATATTGCCCGGCAGGAGTTGTGGATCGATGCTGTAACGCGAGACATGGTCCAGTTTGGTACCGCAGTGGCGTTCGATAAACTCGCGCCGTTGCGTCGCCCAGTCTGTGCTGTAGTCATTGTCTTTGCTGCGCGGAATGCGCTCACGTTCTGTCATACTTTATTCTCCCGGCGATGGCCGACCTCGACTCGCGGCCCGATGGCGGCAAGCCAATGGGGTTGTGTCGTGAATAATGCCTCAAGCCCATGCGAAAAGCCGTTGCCTGCAGCCTTTGCGATGCTCGGGTCTGTGACCGCAAACGCAGGCAAGGGCCAATGCAAACTGCTACTGTGGGTCCATTGCGGTCAGAGGCGTAGCTTGTCCTGCCTCGATGACTGCATTGGCTTTCGCACTTTTTTCGGTCCGATGGCATCAAATTGGCGCGGCACCCGGGAGAGGTATTTGTCGACGGACTGTGCGATGCCGGCTGTATTGATCGGTTGCAGGTGTTTGCGGTAGATGCCGGGTCGCATCGGAGGGGTGCCAGGCAACCGGGCAACGGGATACTTCTGCGCAATGCTTAGATTGAAAAACAACATCGTGATTTCGGAAAGCGAAATCGAAATGGTGCCGATTCGAGCCCAGGGTGCGGGCGGGCAAAACGTGAACAAGGTGTCGACGGCGGTTCATTTGCGTTTCGACATTGCGGCTTCGTCTCTGCCGGAGGTTTACAAGAAGCGTTTGCTGGCATGCCGTGACAGCCGGATTTCGGGCGACGGCATCGTAGTAATCAAGGCGCAGCAATTTCGCAGCCGACGCAAGAACAGGGAAGACGCAATGCAACGCCTCAAGGCTCTGATCGAACGCGGCGTGGCAGTGCAAAAGAGACGGGTGCCTACGGCGCCCACGAAAACAGCGCGCCAGCGGCGGCTGGATGACAAGACGCGGCGTGGCCGGGTCAAGTCGCTGGGCGGCAGGATCGAGTCGGAGTGACGGGCGTGGCGACGAGGCGAGACGCCGTTATTCCGCCGCGTGCGTCATCGTGACGCAGGCCGCCTGGTTTGTTTATATCGTGGAATGCGCCGACGGCACGCTCTACACCGGAATTGCGTCTGACGTGCGGCGCCGGGTCAGTGCGCACAACGCGGGAACCGGTGCGCGCTACACGCGAGGGCGAGGGCCGGTCCGTCTTGTCTACGTCGAGGACTGTCCCGGACGCAGTGCGGCATTGCGCCGGGAGCACGAGATCAAAAAGTTGCCGACGCGAACGAAGCGCGGACTGGTTGCGTCTACACTGACAAGGGGATGGGAATAAGAAGTGGATTCTAAGAGCATTTCGGGTGGGCGGTATTCATGAGGCTGCGTTTCCGGCGACTAATTCAAATTCTGACTTTGACGCTCATCGGCGGAGCGATCTGGCTGCAGCAGCGCACCGATTTGCCGCCCGATCCACGCGTCAGTCACGAGACTGCTGCGCCAATCACGGAACAAGGCCGCTCCCAGGTCGACGCCGCTTTCGCCGCGCGCCAGAGCAACGTGATAGTCAGCGGCGGCGGTACAGTGGCCAGGGTCCTTGCGGACGACCGCGACGGGTCGCGGCACCAGCGGTTTATCCTTGAACTCGACTCGGGCCTGACGTTGCTGGTTGCGCATAACATCGATGTCGCCGATCGTATTCCCGATCTTCGGGTCGGGGGTGCTGTGACTTTTCGCGGCGAATACGAGTGGAATGACAAGGGCGGAGTGCTGCACTGGACCCACAAGACCTTGCGCGGCAATCACGAGCCGGGTTGGCTGGTATACGAAGGTATTCGTTACGATTAAGATATAAAGTAAATTATAAAAAAATTGTTTAATTATTTGTAATAAATATAAAAAATATGAACAACGAATCCGACTTGATGGGTCAAAGACTCACTGTGCTGCTGCATTCGCTGCAGGCAACCCAGGTCAGTGCAAGCGACGCGGCCCGGACAGTCGAGCTCGATCAGTCGCGGGTCGGGCGCCTGTCCCGCATGGACGCACTGCAGGCTCAGGCGATGTCATTGGAGTCCAATCGCCGCCGCGAAGCGCGAATACGTAACATTCGGTCTGCGCTTGCTCGAATCGAGCGGGGGGAATACGGCGACTGCATCGAATGTGGTGAGCCTGTCGACCCGCGGCGACTACAGGCCGACCCGGCCGCCGCGTTGTGTATTGCCTGTGCCGAGGTGTCGGGTGCCAGCGGTTAGCGCCGTTGATTGCTACGCCTGGTTATAGTCATCCGGCGTTTTACGCCCATCCTGTTAGGGTGATCAGTGAATGACTGCTGCCCCGGTCCCGTCTAGCGGGCCGTATGCGAGCAGGTTGGCGGCGCTGTAACTGTTCCCCAGTGCGCCGAGCAGCAAAAACACGTGTTTGAATCCCATGTCGACGCGGGCTTGTTTCGCGTATTCGGGCCATAGCGCTTGCAGAGCCTCGGTATCGCCCGTGATGATCAGGTCCAGGACTCTGCGATTCCACTGATCTTCGGCTTCCGTCGCAATGTGATCCTCGGCGATGTCGATCCCGTGGCGGGAAAACGAGCCGGACAGGCCGCCACCGCCGACCCGGTCCCGACTTGCCGCCAAGCTCTTCCGCGCCGAGAAATTGGTGCCTCAGCCGGCTGATCCAGTGCGGCGAGTGCACCAGCAGCACGTCGGGCTTCAGCTCATCGAGGCTTTGCCTTGCGCAGTAAGCCCAGCGTGGCGGGTCCGGGACACACCCGGACCTCGTTTCGTTCTG
>PKUM01000188.1 GCA_002868855.1 Chromatiales bacterium
AGTGCCGGCGGCGATCCGAAGTGCGGGCCGCATCAACAGCAAGTAACGCTTGTTGGGGCAACAATTCGCTCGCGTGAAATCTGCGTGCGCTCGTCTCAAGTTCATTGTGGCCAGGTCGGTCTGGCGTCAGCGACTTTCCGGATCGATATAAGCTGATTTTCGTCAGAAAGGCTTTGTTTCTTTGTCTTCTCCGCGCAGTGTTATATCGCCAAAACCCTCTAATGTCGGAGTGTAACGGCTTGATGGAGCTGCGCTTCGTGACCCGCACACCCCGGTTCCGCCGTGTGAGCGAGATTTACGGGGCGCGAGAAGTCATGGCATGACGAAAAGCTATACGCCGCGGAGCCGGTCGCGCGGACGACTAGACGATCCGCGAAACAGGCTCTGGAACATAACACTGAGGGTTACAGTCGGACCTAAACAAGGCCGTATCTCACCGAGCAGTGTTATGTTTTTGGCGACCCGAAAAGACCGCAGTCGTCAGCGTTGCTGCGCTGGGCGTTGAGCATACGCGAATTATATTTGTGACTGAATGTAGTTTTGAACACCGACTTTTTCGATCAGGTCGATCTGGGTTTCGATCCAGTCGATGTGTTCTTCTTCCGCGTCGAGGATCCGCTGGAACAGGTCGCGGCTGACAAAATCACCAATGCTTTCTGCATGCGCGACCGCGTCTTTCAGATCCGGATGCGCGTCCATTTCCAGCGCCAGATCGCAACGCATGATCTCTTCGACATTCTCGCCGACACGCAGCTTGCCAAGGTCCTGCAGGTTCGGTAGCCCCTCGAGAAACAGAATGCGGTCGATCAGTTCGTCGGCATGCTTCATTTCGTCGATCGATTCGGCGCGGACCAGGTCGCCGAGTTTGGTCATGCCCCAATCCTGCAGCATCTTCGCGTGGAGAAAGTACTGATTGATTGCAGTGAGTTCATTCTTGAGGATCTTGTTGAGATGCTTGATGACCGTTTTGTCGCCTTGCATGGTTGTGCTCCGGGCTGCGGTTGGTTTCTGAGCCCTTCATTTTAACCGCTGGCCAATTAATCCTCACCCGTTTTCTGGCCGGCTCCGCCAGCCGGCCGGATCGCCCCTCCCCGAGACGCCGGAAGCGTACTTACTCCCAGGCCCTTCCGGCGAGGGCCGGTGGCGGGTGATCCGGATTTCGCGACGGGTCTCAGGGCTTACGACCGGCAGCGATTTCGTGCAGCCGTCGCACCCGTTCCTGAGTTGACGGGTGTGTCGCGAAGAGCTTGCTCAGCCCGCCACCGAACGCTGCGAGCGGATCGACCTGGGCGAGCGGTGCCACCGACGGTGAGATCTGCATCGGCAGGCGCTGGGCGCTTGCCTGGAGCTTCTGCAGCGCGCTCGCCAGCGAGAGAGGCTTGCCGGAAATTTCGGCACCACTCGCGTCTGCCTTGAACTCGCGGCTGCGGCTGATGGCAAACTGCAGGATCATTGCGCCGATAGGCGCGAGGATCACGCCGAGTGGCCCGATTGCGGATCCTTTGCCGCCCGCGGAGCGGCCCGCCCTTGCGCCGAACCTGGCCAGGTTCGTGATGGCACCGGACAGTGTTGCAGAGACCGTCTGGAGGAACATATCTCGGTTTTGTACATGACCGAGTTCGTGGGCCAGGACGCCCTCGAGTTCATCCTGATCCACTAGCTGTAGCAGGCCTTCGGTGACACAGACGACCGCGTTGTCCGGATTGCGGCCGGTCGCAAATGCATTGGGTTGACGGTGCGGCGCGATCGCAACCGTCGGCATCGGCAGCCCGGCGCGTTGGCGCAGCATGTCAACGGTGTCGTAGAGTCCGGGCGCGTCGTTACGTCGGATTGTCTTAGCGCGATAGGCCTTCAGCACCATCTTTGACGAGTTGTAGTACATGACGAAATTCATCACCGCCGCGAACGCCAGCGCGACCAGCGCGCCACGCTGACCCGCGATCGCCGCGCCGACCACGCCGAACAACGCAGTCATTCCCGCCAATAAAATAAACACCTTGAAATTGGCCACGACGCTCCCCTTTGATGCTGCCTCGGACCTTTTGCGTACAGCCGCATGTGCGGCTACTGATAAAAATGGCAGATGAACCGGAGATTTTCCATAAGCTGGGCTCATCATCGAGTATTTTTGCCGGGAGAAACGAACGGGCTGGCCATCGAGCATCGCGGCGAATGTCAGCCGTTAGCCTGAGGGATGAGCGCGGCGCAGGCAAAAAACGCCCGCAACGAGGCGGGCGATCGTGTCTTGGCCAAGGGGATTTGGTCAGTCGGTCAGCGGGGCCAGCATCGCGCGTTGAACCGCTACGCCGCGGCAGGGTCCGTCTTCGTTGAGAATCTGCTCCGCCGCACAGGCGCAGGAACCGCAACACGAGGCAACGCCGAGTTGCTCCTGGATCGCGTCGAGCGATCGCGCACCGCCGGCGGCGGCCTCCCGGATATCGCTGTCAGTGACGCTGTTGCAGATGCAAATGTACATGGTGGATATGAGAATACAAATGAGAATGATTGTCAATACACATTTCGCCTTAATCGCTCAGAATGAATAACGGAACCCGAGCATCGCCGATTGCGGTTTTCCCGGGCGCGCGCCAGACGGACGTCGCGCGACAATGTAGGTCTCGTCAAAAATATTGTCGACACGCGTAAATGCACTGAAACGGTCAGTGAAGCTGTAGCGGGCTGCGAGGTCGAAGATCAGGTACTCGTCGGTGGACTCGTCCCCCGGTATCGAACCCGAGCCGGCGACGGTCCGCGTTTTGTCGACATAATTGGCGACGACGTCGACCTGCCAGCGGTTCGCGGCAAGCCCGATGGCGAGTTGCGCCTGGTGTTGAGGAATGTACGGGATATCGTCGCCGTCCTCGACGTCGCCCCAGGGTTCGAAGTCGCTTTCGAAGCCCGAGTCGAACTGGGCTTCAGGCGTCCATGTGTAGGCGAGGCGCACCGGGACGTCGATGCCCGAGCCGAAGACACCCGTCGCGCGTGCGCCGACGCTCGTCTCGACTCCGTAAACGGTCGCCTCGCCGCCGTCGAACTGATCACCGATGTCGCAACCGCCCCCGGTCGACTCGGTACAGGTGCCGACGAGGTTGTCGTAATCGCTGTAGAACCCGATCATTTCGGCGCTCCACGACGGTTGGCGGAAGCGGCCGCCGAATTCCCAGTTCACGCTTTCTTCCTCGTCGGCGCTGCTGCCGGGGGCGGGCGGGTTGAATCCCTTGCTGACGCCACCGAGCAACTCGAAACGCGAGTTAAACGAATACACGGCGCCGACACCGGGGATCAGGATGTCGGTCGTGTTTTCGCGGGTCCGCGTCGGTCCTTCGCTGCGATCGGGATCGTCGGTGGAGAAGTCGCGGCGACGCAGGTCGATTGTCTCCCAGCGCATCCCCGGCGTCACGATCCAGTTCCCGGCGCTCATCTCGATTTCCGTGAACATCGAAAAGACTTCGGCGTCGCTGACCCGGTTCGTTTGCGAGCCCGGTGCGCCGTCGCTCGTCTGAACCATGCGCCCGCTATCCATCCGGTAACCGTCCTCGTCCTGGAAGCGATCCTCCTCGTCTTCGTGATAACGCCCGCCGAGCGTGAATCGCCAGTCCGCACCGAGCAGGCTCGCATCGGTCGAGAACATCGACTGGATGCCCTTGGAGAAATAATCGCGGTTGTTGTTGCGCAGCGTCAGCGCGTCGTCGGGGCTGTCCTCGCCCCTAACCCAGCCGAGTTCCTCGGCGTAGGTGTCGGGGTCGCCGAGCAGACTGCTGATGCCGACCCCGCCGACATGGCCGAGCTTGTACCAGTTACGGTTGAAGTCGTTGTAGTACGCGGCCGTTGACAGATCCCAAGCACGGCTCGCCGGGGTCAGCAAATGGTTGAACTGGTACTGCTTGTGCTCGGATTCGAACTCGTCCCGCTGCGAGCCGGCGTATCGCCGCTTCGGATCGCGGTCGAAGTCTTCATCGGTTAGCCCGAGATAGGTCTCGTTCGCATCCTGCTCGGTGTAGCCGTATTTGAATTCCAGGGACTGGAAGAAACGCGCATTGGCGGCGGTCGAGACGCGGAACTTGGCGACGTAATCGTTGATGTCGAAACCGGTGTCGCCGCCGACCGGTCCGTCGATATCCTTGAAGCCGTCGCTATCCTGCTGCACCGTCTCGAACAGCCAGCCGAGATGCTCGGTCGAGCCGCCGTAGTAGGCGTGCAGTTCACGATAGTCGTCTTGTCCGTATCCCGCATCCACCAGCATGGACTGGCCAGTCGGAATCGGGGTCGACAGCATGTTGACCGCGCCGCCGGTCGTGCGTGAGCCCACCCGTATGGACGAGGGACCCTTCAGCACCTCCATCGCGCTCATTCGCCGCTGGGTCGGAAAGTAATAGGCGGCCGGGGCGGAGTAGGGTGCCGGCGCGATAAGCACGCCGTCTTCGAGCAACGCAATGCGTGAGCTTCGGTCGAGCCCGGATCCGCGAATACCGATGTTTGGCCGGAGCCCGAAGCCCTCCTCATCCTGAAGATAGACGCCCGGGACAGCTCGCAATACACGCATTACGTCGGAGTAGCGGAAGGTGTCGAGTTCATCGTGACTCAAATATTGCGCCGAGCCACCGATGCGATCGATCTGATTCGGGTTGCCGAGGATAGTCATCGTTTCCATCCGCGCCGGTCCGACGTCCGCGGACTGAGCAGCGGTTGGTGCTTCGTCCGCCGCGGCGTTTGCAATGGCGCCAAGGCCGACTGCCACGGTGCAGAGCACAGTCAGAGGGGAGTGTAGAAGTCTCATTTAATGGATCTCGCTGGCAATTTTCAATGGAACTCTGGAGCGAAGTATCGCAGATCGTAACACAAATGAGAATTATTCTTATTCGTATTTATACTTAAGGATTTACATAAATATGCGGGCTTCCAAAGCCGTGCAAATACTGTCAGAAGTCTTTACAAAGGTTGAATATATTTATGTAAAAGTGCTTTTTATTCATTGTTTTTATTGATTAATTATTTACTGGCATATCTCTTGCTCCAGAATGGGTAGATGTTTTTTTTCACCTGGGGCAACTGATGATGAACAGATTCGGATCTCTCTTGCGAGGCATCTTGGCCATGCTTTCTCTGACGTTCGCGCTGTCCGCGCAGGCGGCTATCTTGGATGTGAATGCCGCAACCGACGAGGGCGACACGGTAAAGTTGATGGTTCTGTCGTGCGGCAGCCTGACGAAAACCGAGGACAGTTGTCAGATGCCAGAATACTCGGTGATGCGCAACGAAGCTCCTGGCATTGACGAGGAGATGCCTGACGCGCAGGTTCCGGAGCCGGGATCGCTTGCGTTGCTCGCGCTCGGCCTGATCGGGTATGGCCTGAGCCGGCGCAGACGCTGAACCTCTGCGCTTTGGTTACTCGGCGCCCAGCAAATCAGAATAGCCCGTTCTCGTTGCGGCCCCCGGTAGACCGGGGGGTGATCAGCATTTGCCGAATTCTGACGTGTCAAACCGCCGCGCCCAGTGGCCCTGATTCATTTCTGCGTTAGCGGGGCGTTAGTCTTTTATCGTCGTTGCAATTGATTCTGCGCCGGGTTGTCAATTCGCTATATGATGTGGAGTTCACCTGCCGGGGCTTTGCATTAGTTTTGCTCGATTCCATCCGTCTTCGACGCATCTTGACGCTGGGTCTGCCTATCATCGGCGGCATGGTGTCGCAGAATGTCCTGAATCTCGTCGACACTGCTATGGTCGGTACGCTCGGCGATGCCGCGCTCGCGGCAGTCGGAATCGGCGGTTTCACATTATTTATGTGTCAGGCGCTGATCCTCGGTATCTCGACCGGCGTGCAGGCGACCGCATCGCGGCGAAAGGGCGAAGGAAACGAGGACCGGGCGGCGACGGTGCTCAATACTGCGCTGGTTCTGGTGTTGCTGATAGGGCCGCTTTTCTCGCTAATATTGTCTTTTGCGATTCCCCGTGTGTTCCCACTAATCAACGATGATCCAGCCGTGATAGCAGCCGGTATCCCGTACCTCGGCTGGCGGATAATGGCGATCACATTTGTCGGGATGAACTTCGCGTTCCGCGGATACTGGAACGCGATGGATCAGTCGAGCCTGTATATGTCAACGCTGATCGTGATGCATTCGTGCAATATCTTTTTCAACTGGGTTTTTATTTTTGGCAATCTGGGTGCGCCGGCGTTAGGCGCGGAAGGCGCCGGCCTCTCGTCAGCGATCGCGATGGGCATCGGCACCGCCGTCTATTTTTGTCTCGGCTACCGGCATGCGCGCAGGAACGGTTTTCTTGCCGGTCTGCTGGACCGCAAGGGCACTGAGACGCTGATACGATTGTCGATCCCGACCGGCATTCAGCAGTTATTCTTTTCCGCCGGGTTTGTCGTCACCTTCTGGATCATCGGTTTGATCGGCACCGCCGAAGTTGCTGCTGCCAACGTGCTGATTAATGTCACGCTCGTCGCGCTTTTGCCCGGGCTCGGGCTCGGTATGGCAGCGGCAACCCTGGTCGGCCAGGCGCTCGGACGCCGCAATGTCGCAGACGCCTATCGTTGGGGCTGGGATGTAGCCAAGGTGGCGGTGGTCGTGATGGGTGGTCTGGGGATACCGATGTGGCTCGCGCCGGACCTTATCTCCTCGGTATTCATCCACGACCCGGAAACCCGGGCGCTTGCGAGATGGCCGATGCGAATAGTCGGGCTCGGTATGCCGTTGGAGGCGATCGGATTCGTGTTGATGCACTCTTTGCTCGGCGCCGGAGATGCCAAACGCGTTGCAATGGTAAGTATCGGCTACCAATGGCTGTTATTCTTGCCGCTGGCCTTTCTCGTAGGCCCAACCCTCGGCTTCGGGCTCATTGGAGTGTGGCTGTTGCAGGGCAGCTATCGCATTCTGATGTCGGGTACCTTTGCGCTGATGTGGAGCGGCGGCGCCTGGCGGCGTATTCAGGTATGAACGCTATCCACTTTTTGACGACAATTAAGTTAAATTATTCATGCTTTTACGCAGAGAATTTTATAATTTACATGCAATTATTGGAAATGTGAACTGTGTCACATTTTCGGTCATTGCGATGCATTAGCGTTTTGGTCTCGGCCAATAGTAAGCAAAATAACCAGGCCACCGGCCACGAGGGGTTGTCTTCGCGGCGCCCAGGGACATGGGAATTCGTTGCCGATTTTCCGCAGGGCGCCCTGTCGAGCCTTGCCTCGGGTCGCGAATTGAACCGAGGGTGCGCAAGCTTTGCCAATTAGAATTTTCAATCACTACGTCCATTTGCCAATAGTGATTCTCGCTGTCGTCGAGGGGCTGATCTGTTTCGGCTCCGTCTATGGCGCGGCGTTTCTCAGGTTCAGCAATCGCTACCCGGGCCTGTGGGATAATAAGGGAGCGTTGTTTGCGCAGGCCGTGGTGTTTGCGCTGACGATGCTGGGTGCGCTGGTCGCGGTCGGGCTCTATCATGCCCGGCAGCGTGCTGGCACGATTGGCGTTTTGGTCCGCGTGATCGCCGGTGTGGCGCTAGGCCTGGTTGGCATTACGCTGATTTTCTATATATTCCCGGTGCTGTATTTTGGCCGCGGGTTCTTCGCTTATGCCGCGTTTCTGTCGATCCTCGGGATACTGCTCGCCCGGATCGTCTTTTCAAACGTCGTCGACGAGGAGATTTTCAAGCGCCGCGTGCTGGTTTACGGCGCCGGACAACGAGCGGAGAGCCTGACGATGTTGCGCCGGCGTACCGATCAACGCGGTTTCAAGCTGCTGGGTTTCGTACCCTGCGAAGGCGATGCCGACATCGTGCCCGCCAATCGGCTGGTCCATCTCACAATTCCGATACATGAGTTTGCCGAGGCGGCCAGCATCGACGAAGTTGTCGTCGCGATGGACGATCGAAGACAGAACTTTCCGCTCCATGATCTTCTTGAGTGCCGCGTCAAAGGCATCGATGTGCTCGATTTGATGAACTTTCTCGAGCGAGAGACCGGCAAGGTCAAGCTCGACGTGATGAATCCCAGCTGGATCATTTTTTCCGAGGGTTTCAATCGCAATGCGCTTCGCGAATTTGTTCGCCGCGCATTTGATCTGGTCGCGTCGGCAGGGTTACTGGCAATCGCCTGGCCTCTGATGATCGTTGCCGCGGTCGCGATCAAGTTCGAGGATGGGATCAGGGCGCCGGTCTTCTACCGGCAACGGCGTGTGGGCCTCGACGGCGAAGTATTTAATCTTCTCAAGTTTCGCAGCATGAGCGTTAACGCGGAGGCCGACGGCAAGGCGCAATGGGCGCAGAAGAATGACAGTCGGGTCACGCGCGTCGGTGGAATCATGCGCAAGACTCGCATCGACGAATTGCCGCAGCTGTTGAACGTGTTACGCGGCGATATGAGTTTTGTCGGGCCGAGGCCGGAACGGCCCGAGTTTGTCTCGCAGCTGAACGAACGCATCCCGTATTACCGTGAACGGCATTGTGTGAAACCGGGCATTACTGGCTGGGCGCAGCTTTGTTATCCCTACGGGTCCTCGGAGAAAGACGCACTGGAAAAGCTGCAGTATGATCTGTATTACGTCAAGAATCACGGGTTCCTGTTCGATCTGATGATCCTGCTGCAGACCGCCGAGGTTGTGCTCTGGGGTAAGGGCGCCAGGTGACGATGAGACATTTCGGCGAAATTGGGGCTAAGGCAGATCGAGAGCGGCATGGAGTTATTCGGAGCAATTAGCTACGGCGTTGCCGCTGCCTCATTTTTCGCGCTCAGCGCGTTGCTGGTCGTGAGCTGGCAGGGGCGGAAGCTGGGTGGGTTGCTGCTCGCGGCTTGTATCCTGACAGCTATCTGGGCAGTGCTGCTCGCGGTTCAGTCATACGCTAGCCTGCTGCCATTGTGGAGCATTTTTCTAACGGAGATGCTGCGCGTTGGCGTCTGGTTGTTCTTTTTGCGCACATTGCTGATGAACCTGTCCCAATTCGGTGCGCCCGCTGTCATTCGTCTGGGTGTCCCGCTTATCTGGGTAGTATCCGTTGGTGCCGGGTTGTGGCTGGAGGCCAGCCGCGGGCCAGATGTCCTCAACGGCGGAGCCGGGCAGGTCTGGTTGCCGGCGGGTTTGGTTCTCTCTCTGCTGGGGATCAGCCTCGTCGAGCAGCTTTATAGGAACACGCCGGAGAAAAGCCGCTGGGCGCTGAAATTTTTGTGTATCGGGATTGGTAGCCTGTTCGCCTACGATTTGTTTCTGTATGCACAGGCTATGATGCTCAATTCCATTGATTTGAAAATCTGGAGTGCCCGCGGTCTGGTCAACACATTGGCGGTGCCTTTGCTCGCAATTGCCGCTCGCCGGAATCCGCAGTGGTCGCTTGATGTGTTCGTGTCGCGACAGGTTGTGCTTTATTCGGCGACTTTGATCGGGGTCGGCGCCTATCTGTTGATTATGGCGCTCGGCGGCTACTACATCCGCACGTTCGGCGGCGATTGGGGCACCGTCATCCAGGTCCTGTTCTTTTTCGGGGCCGGCATCCTGCTGGTGACCGTGCTGTTTTCTGCCCAACTTCGGGCTAGTGCCAAAGTCTTTTTGAGCAAACACTTCTACCGTAACAAGTACGAGTACCGGGACGAATGGTTACGCCTGATCAGTACTCTGTCCTCGGCAGGTGCGGGC